>JAJZHU010000026.1 GCA_021798375.1 Pseudomonadota bacterium
GGGGCGCGGCGTGGGGATGGATGTGGTGAAAACCAACATCGAGAAAATCGGCGGCACGGTCGATCTGAAAACCACACCCGGCCAGGGCACTTGCTTTACCATCAAGATCCCGCTGACCTTGGCGATCGTTTCGGCATTGATCATTGAATCGGGCGGCGAACGCTTTGCCATTCCGCAACTTTCCGTGATCGAATTGGTGCGGGCTTCGAGCGAAGCCGGATCTGAAACGGTGATCGAACATATCAACGGCACACCGGTACTGCGGTTGCGCGATCGTCTGTTGCCGTTGGTCAGCCTGAATGGGTTGCTGCGTCTTCGCGCGCAAGAAAAAACCAACGACGACACCTTTATCGTGGTGGTGTCGGTGGGTGCGACCATTCTTGGCATCATAGTCGATCGCGTGTTCGATACCGAAGAAATCGTGGTCAAGCCCGTGGCGCCGATCATGCGCCATGTCACCATGTTCAGCGGCAATACCATCCTGGGCGACGGATCGGTGATCATGATCCTGGATCCCAACGGCATCGCCAGGGCCACCGGCATCGGCGGCGGCAGCGAGCATCACACCAACGCAAAGGCCGAAATCGCGCAAACCGATAGTTCCGATCATGTGCCGATGCTGCTGTTCCGGGCTGGCGGCCAAACCCCCAAGGCGGTGCCGCTTGGACTGGTGGCACGGTTGGAAAATCTCCCGCGTGCGCGCATCGAATCGAGCGGCGACAATTTGGTGGTGCAATATCGCGGCCGCCTGATGCCGTTGATCCCGATGATCGGCATCGATCTTTCAAGCGCAAATCAGCCGGTATTGGTGTTTGTGGAAAATGGCCGCGCCATGGGGCTAATGGTCGATGAGATCGTCGACGTGATCGAAGACCGTCTGGAAGTTGAACTGAACTATGGCGAGCCCGGCTTGCTTGGCACGGCTGTCATTGCCGAACAAGCAACCGACGTAATCGACACGGGCTATTGGGTGACCCGCGCCTGGTCGGACTGGTTTAACAAAAGCGGTGAAAATATCGGGCGCGAACACAAACCGCGTTTGCTGATGATCGAAGACAATCATTTCTTCCGGCAGATAATGTCGCCGATACTTTCGGCCGCGGGATATAATATCACCTCGGTCGAAAGCGCCGCACGTGCGTTGCAATTGCGCGACAGCGGAGTCTGTTTCGATGCGATCATCTCGGACGTGGAAATGCCCGAAATGAACGGTATGGAATTCGTGCAAATGGTGCGCGCATCCGGCCCTTGGCAGGATCTTCCCATCATCGCGCTATCCGGCTTGGCAACAGAGGATGCCATTGCCGATGCGCGGAATGCCGGATTTACCGATTACGTCGAAAAATCGGATCGCGATGCGTTGTTGCAAAGCCTGCAACAATGCCTGTCTCAGCCGATCAGCGTCTAACCCGAAAGAACGATGGCACAGATGAGCTATGAATCAACCTCCGTAAAACAAACCGAAGTGGAAAATACGACCAATAATGCACATGTCTTGGTCACATTGATGGTAGGCGATCAATTATGCGGCGTACCCGTCCTTGCTGTGCGCGATGTGTTGGGTCCACAGAAAATAGCGCGCATTCCGCTGACACCGCCGGAGATTTCCGGCAGCCTGAATTTGCGTGGCCGCATCGTAACCGCGGTTGATCTGCGTGTGCGGCTGGATCTGCCGCCTCTACCGCCAGATGTCAAACGCATGTCGGTTGTTACCGAAATAGGCAACGAACTTTATGCCCTGCTGGTCGATAGCGTCGCCGAGGTTCTAAGCCCCCCGCCGTCCTCGTTCGAGCCGAACCCGCCCACTTTACCAAAAATATGGGCGCGCTATAGCACGGGAATTTATCGCCTGCAGGAACGTTTGCTGGTCGTTCTAGATGTGACGAAATTACTGGCCCTGAAACCCGAGCAGGCATGACAATGAAAATGAGTGAAGATTCAAAAAAGACCTGCCTGGTGGTTGATGATAGCCGCGTTGTGCGAAAAGTCGCCAGACGCATCCTTGAGGTTCATGGCTATAATGTGGAAGAAGCCGAGGACGGTTCGCTGGCGCTTGATTCGTGTCGCGATCATCTGCCCGATTGCGTATTGCTGGATTGGAACATGCCGGTCATGAACGGCCTGGAATTTCTCGAAGCCTTGCGGGTGGAATTTGGCCCGGCGAACCCTCCGGTGGTGTTTTGCACCACCGAGAACGACAGCAACTTCATCGAACGCGCCATCGCCTCGGGCGCCCAGGAATATATCATGAAGCCGTTCAACGAGGAAATTCTGGTGGGAAAATTTGAACAAGTTGGGCTTTTGTGAGCATATCGGCAACCACTCATTTCGCACCATCGCAAAATACGAATCCCGTGGCGTCTGATATCGCGCGGGTGATGATCTGCGATGACTCGCTCGTGATTCGCGGCGCCATCGCGCGCATATTGGACGCCGAGCGCGATATCGAGGTTGTTGCCCGTGTCGCCAACGGCCAATTGGCGATTGACGAGTTGAAGCGTCGCAAGATCGATGTCGTGGTGCTGGATATCGAAATGCCGGTGATGGACGGCATCACGGCGCTGCCGTTGCTGCTGCGCCAGGATCCGCATTTGCGCGTGGTGATGGCATCCACTCTTACCACCCGTGGCGCCGAGATCGCCATGCAGGCGCTACGTTTGGGGGCGTCGGACTATGTGCCGAAACCATCGGCCAATGAATTGCATGGCGATGAGCATTTCAGGCGCGAATTGGTGGGGAAAATTCGTGGTCTGGCGCGATTGCGCCGCAAAGCCGTCAACGTCGTGGCGAAGCAGCCGCCGGCCATACCTCCTGTCGGCGCATCTCGCGCGGCAGGCGTGTACAAGCCGAAATTGCTGGCCATCGGCAGTTCCACCGGTGGCCCGCAGGCGTTGTTCAATCTGATTCCAACCCTGGGCACCGATATTTCGATTCCTGTTGTCATTACGCAACATATGCCACCCGCCTTTACCAGAATCCTGGCCAGTCACATCGAAAGTTTGGGCGGCATGAAATGCGCCGAGGCCATCGACGGCGAAAAATTGCTGCCGGGGCGGATCTATTTGGCGCCAGGTAATTTTCATCTGTTGGTACATGCCAAACAGGATGGGTTGATGGCACATCTTTCCGACGGTCCCGCGGAAAATTTCTGCCGCCCTTCGATCGATCCCATGCTGCGCAGTGCGGCGATTGCCTGCAATGGCCAGGTCTTGGCCGTGATGCTGACCGGTATGGGGCAAGATGGGTTGTTGGGCACAAAAGCCTTGATCGATGCAGGTGGCACCGCCATTGCCCAAGACGAGGCCACCAGTGTCGTGTGGGGAATGCCCGGAGCAATCGCCAAAGCCGGCCTATGTCACGCAGTGCTGCCACTGCCGCGAATTGCCGCAAAAATTCTTGATTTATTGGGAAAAACATCAGTCCGATGAACCAAAATTCATTCGAAATCATCTCTGCGCTGTTGAAACGTCAATCCGGTTTGATCATCGGGCGCGACAAATTATATTTGCTCGAAACACGTTTGGCGGGCATGTTAAAGCGTGAGAAATTGCGCGATTTAAATGCGCTTGCCGATTTGTTGCGCAACCCCGCCAATGATCATATGGCGCGCGAAGTCGTCGAAGCCATGACGACAAACGAATCTTTTTTCTTTCGCGACGACAAGCCGTTTTTGCATTTTCGCAATCAGGCATTGCCGAAATTATTGGTTGCTCGCACGGGGGCAGCCCCATTGCGCGTGTGGTCGGCGGCGGCATCATCCGGGCAGGAAGCCTATTCCCTGGCGATGATCATCAATGAATGCCAGGCTGCGGTCGGTTCGCGCAAGATCGAAATTCTTGGCACCGATATTGCCCGCGAACAATTGGCCCGCGCCAAATCCGGGACTTATTCCCAATTCGAGGTACAACGCGGTCTGCCGGTGCAAATGCTGCTGAAATATTTCACGCGCGACGATCAACAATGGAAGATCAACGATCAAATTCGATCGATGGTCGAATTTCGGGAATGGAATTTATTGTCAGATTCGGCCGCACTGGGAAAATTCGATGTGATTTTCTGCCGCAATGTGCTGATTTATTTCGATCAGTCCACAAAATCGCGGGTGCTTGATTTTCTGTCCAAACAATTGGCACCCGATGGATTCCTCTATCTGGGCGGCGCTGAAACCGTGTTGGGGCTGACAGACAAATTGATCCCGATGGAAAAAGAACGCGGGGTTTATGTGCGCGCCGATCAGGTGGTGCAGGAAAAGATGCGCGCCTGAAAGGTCTTTCCTTCTCACCGAAACAGCGCCAACATCGGGGCTTGAATGTTCAGGATCCCGTACCTTGGCCTCCGAATTCCGCCTTTTCGCCATAGGCAAGCAAAAAGCCGGCCCCGAGGCCGAATTGTTCGAACGTTACAACGAACGTCTGCGGCCGCGTCTGGTCGTGACGGAACTGCCCGAGGGGCGCGGCAGCCCCATCGAGATCAAGCGCCGCGAAGGCGAGTCGCTGCTGGCGGCGCTTCCCCCCCGCGCCAATCTGGTGGTGCTGGATCTGGGCGGCAAAATCGAGACCAGCGAGGTCTTCGCCGCCCGCTTTTCGGTTTGGCGCGACGATCCCCGCCCCTTGTGCTTTATGATTGGCGGCGCCGAGGGGCTCGACCGCGCCGTGATCGACCGGGCCGATCAAACCATGTCGCTGGGCAAATTCACCTGGCCGCACATGTTGGTGCGAGTCATGCTGACGGAGCAGTTGTTTCGCGCCCAATCGATCCTTTCCGGCCATCCTTATCACCGCGCCGGCCGGCCAGATTAGCCCTTTATCAGCCCCGCTTGCCGAACAACGCGCGTTCGGCCATATTCCGCCCCCTTAATCATCCCCATTCGAGGTTCCAATGCGTTCCCTCTCGTCCGCTGCGCTGGCATTGCTGCTGGCTTCCACTGTTTCGCTGGCACACGCCAAAAGCCCGCAAGCCGCCCCAGCCGACGCAAACGGCGCGGCCCCGAAATCCGATGCGGTCCTGGCCACGGTGGATGGTCAAAAGATCACCCTGCGCGATCTCAACATTGCTTACAACGGCCTGTCGGAAAGCGTGAAGCAACAGCCGCAGAGCCAGGTGCTGCCGCAATTGTTGGACGAATTGATCACCGCCAAGGCGTTGGAAATCGAAGCGCGCAAAGAAGGCCTCGACAAAACCCCCATTGTTAAAGCTCAGATGGAAGCGGCCGCCGACACCGTGCTGCAGAACGCCCTGTTGAGCAAAGATATCCGCCCGCAGTTGACCGAAGACAAGATCAAGGCCGCCTTCGACGCCCAATATGCCGGCAAGCCGGGCGAGCCCGAAATTCACGCCGAGCACATCTTGGTGAAAACCCAGGCCCAGGCCCAATCGATCATCGACCAACTCGGCAAGGGCGCCAATTTCGAGGCTTTGGCCAAGGCCAACAGTTCGGATCAAAGTGCGGCACAGGGCGGCGATCTTGGCTGGTTCAAAAAGGGCGACATGGTGCAAAGCTTTGCCGATGCTGCTTTCGCTCTGAAGCCCGGCGAATATTCCAAGACCCCGGTGCAATCGCCCTATGGTTGGCACGTGATCAAAGTGCTGGAAACCCGCGTTTCGGCTCCGCCGACGCTTGCGCAGGTGCATGACCAGTTGGCCCAACAATTGGAACAAACCGCCTTGCGCGCCGAGTTCGCCAAGGTGCGTTCGACGGCCACGGTCGTGAAATACGGTGAGGACGGCAAGCCGATCGGCGGCGCTCCGGCGGCGACGACACCGGCCAAACCCGCCAAGCCCGCCAAGTCCGCCAAGTCCGCCAAACCCGCGAAGAACTAAGCAGAGGACGATACCATGGCCGATCCGATCGCGATCTCACCGCTTGCTGTGCCGCTGCCTGGCATGCCCCCGATCAAGGGGGTCCGCCTGGGGGCAACGCAAGCCGGTATTCGCTATCAGGGTCGCACGGATCTGGTCATGGTCGAATTCGCCCGCAACACCAATGTTGCGGGCGTGTTCACGCGCAACCAATGCCCCGGCGCGCCCATCGATTGGGATCGCGCCGCGCTGACGGGCGGCAAGGCACGCGCGCTGGTGGTAAATGCCGGCAACGCCAATGTCTTCACCGGCAAGGCCGGTTTCGCCGCCGCCAAAGCCACGGCGCAGACCGCGGCCAAGCTGGTCGATTGCCCCTTGAAACAGGTGTTTTTGTCGTCAACCGGCGTGATCGGCGAACTGTTGCCGCACGAGAAAATCACCGCCGCCCTGCCCGGCCTGTATCCCAACCTGTCGGAATACGGGTTCGAGGACGCCGCGCGCGGCATCATGACCACCGATACCTTCCCCAAGGCCGCCACCCGCATCGCGCGGATCGATGGCGTGGATGTGCGGATCACCGGCATCGCCAAGGGCAGCGGCATGATCGCGCCCGACATGGCGACGATGCTGTGCTTTGTCTTCACCGACGCCAAAATCCCGGCGGCGGCGCTGCAGGACGCTCTGAAAAAGGGCGTGGATCAAAGTTTCAACCGCACCACGGTCGATAGCGATACCTCGACCAGCGACACCGTGCTGCTGTTCGCCACCGGCCAGACCAAGCACGCCGTGGTGCCCGAATCGGGCGGCAAGATCCTGCGCGATTTCCGCGAACAACTGAGCGATTTGCTGCTGGAACTGGCGTTGTTGGTGGTGCGCGACGGCGAAGGTGCGAGGAAATTGGTGCGCATCGACGTGACTGGCGCGGTTTCCGCCAAATCGGCCAGGAAGATCGCCTTCGCCATCGCCAATTCGCCGCTGGTGAAAACCGCCGTGGCGGGTGAAGACGCCAATTGGGGCCGCATCGTGATGGCCGTGGGCAAATCCGGCGAACCCGCCGACCGCGACCGGCTTTCGGTCGCCGTGGGCGGCACCTGGATGGCCAAGAACGGCAGCGTGGTGCCGGGTTATGACGAGGCCCCGGTGGTGGAACATATGCACGGCGACGAGATCGACATCGAGGTCGATCTGGGGCTTGGCAATGGTGAGGCCACGGTTTGGACGTGCGATCTGACGCATGGCTACATCGACATCAATGGTTCATATCGAAGCTGAATTGTAGGGCTAGGCAATCTTTACCGTTCTGTTAGATTTTCCTCGGAATCAATTCCGGGGAGTCAGCCGTGGCAAAATTTCCGATCTGGGCGACAATCCGCGTGGCTTCGGCCGATGTCTGGGCGAGAAAGCAGACTGCGGCGCGTATCTGGGGTGTCAATCTCGGTTTCTTGCTGGTGGCGATGGCGCCCAGCCTGTTCGGACCCAAGGGAATTTTATTGTCCCAGTTGTTGCAACCGGCCATGGTCGTCGTGATCGGTTGGATGATGGCGCGCTGGGCGGCGGCGGTGGTGCAACGAACAACCGGATCAGCCACGGCATCGGATTATTTTTGGCCCACTGTACGGGGCGTCATTAAAATATATGTGCTGATGATTTTGGCGCTGATCACGGTTGCGGTGCTGTTCGTTTTCGCCGCCGTCTTCACCAAGCTGTCGCATCCCGCCGGCGGCGCCATGACCCTCGTGGCGATCGCCGCAACCGGTGTCGCGTTGTGGGCCGGCATTCGTCTGTCCCTGTTGCCATCACTGGCCTCGATCGGCGAAGGCACATCGATCAAACTGGCGTGGCGGCGTTCCAATGGCCTGACGACGAATCTGCTGGGACTGGCGCTGGCCGCCTGGCTGGTTTTCGCGGCAACTTTCTTGCTGATCGTGGGCGTTGCATTTGGCGCGGCCATATTGGGATCGCACTTCGGCTGGTTGCAGCTTCCCGATTTAAGCGACCCAGCGGCAATCCGCGATTTCAACCAAAGCCGGTTTTTTCGCGGCGCGATCATGATCATTGAAGTTGTTGCAGCACCCGCGATGGCGTGGGCTTATCTGACCCTTATTGGCGCCTATGTCCGCGTGGCGCTGCAACTCAGCGGCAAAGCCTCTACCCCGATTGCCGCCCCCGCCAATCCGTGGATTGGCTGATACCTTACTTTCGCGGGGCGCTATTCAACCAGCGCCCCGCACAACGCTTGCCCGCCTGATAGCACTTCGGCATGTTAGTCTCCTGCCCCGAATCCAAGGCCCGCCGCGTGCAAGATCACTCTCCCCAAAGCTTCCCCCCTCTCACCACCGAACGCCTTACCCTGCGTCCGTTGCAGCCCTCCGACGCCACCAATCTGCACCGGCTGGTCAATGATTGGGCGGTGGTGCGGATGCTGTCGGCGCTGCCGTTTCCCTATCCGCGCCCGCTGGCCGATGAATGGATCGCCTCGGCCCAACGCCTATGGGAACAGGGCCGCGAATACCATTTCGCCATCACCGGCCATGAGAACGGCAAGGAAATGCTGATCGGCGCCGCCGGGTTGAAATTCGACCGCGCCAAACGCACCGCCGATCTGGGTTATTGGGTCGGCAAGCGTTATTGGGGCCACGGCGTGGCCTCCGAGGCGACCACCAAGCTGATCAGTTGGGCGCTCGCCAATCTGGACATCGACCGCATTACCGCCAGCGTGATCGAAGACAACGAACCATCCGCCCGCGTGCTGCTGCGCGCCGGGTTCAAACAAACCGGCACCGGCAAGGGCACGTTCCGCGCGCGCGGCGGCGAACATCCGGTGCGTGTGTTCACCGCCACGCGCGACGATGTTTTCGGCGCGGTCGAGGGTGACGCCACCCCCGATCAACCCCGTCCGCTGCTGTTGGTTGCGGCCTGCGCGCTGATCGACGCCGATGGGCGTATTTTGCTGGCCCGCCGCCCCGAGGGCAAGAAAATGGCCGGGTTATGGGAATTTCCCGGCGGCAAGCTCGATCCCGGCGAAACCCCGGAAGCCGCCCTGATCCGCGAATTGCACGAGGAATTGGGCATCGAGGTCCAGGCCGCCTGCCTTGCCCCTTTCGCCTTTGCCTCGCACGCCTACGAGCGATTCCATCTGTTGATGCCGTTGTTTCTATGCCGCCGCTGGAAAGGCAACCCGGCCCCGCGCGAAAACCAAACCCTGGCCTGGGTGCGTCCGCAGAAATTATCCGAATATAAAATGCCGCCGGCCGATCTTCCGCTAGTGCCGTTGCTGCGCGATTTCCTGTAAGATGCATGACATGAGAAACAACCCCACCTCGGCTGTGATTGTGATCGGCAACGAAATCCTCTCGGGCCGCACCCAGGATGTCAACATCCAATTCCTCGCCAGACGGCTGGGGGACATGGGGTTGCCGTTGCGGGAAGTGCGGGTGATCCCGGATATTTTCGACACCATCGTGAACACCGTCAATGACGTGCGCGCGCGTTTCGATCTGGTGTTCACCACTGGCGGCATCGGCCCCACCCACGATGACATCACCAGCGAAGCCGTGGCCGCCGCGTTTGGCGTGCCGTGGGAACCTCACCCCGAAGCCTGGGCTCGGCTGCTGCACCTGCTGGGCGAGGAGAAATTCAACAAAGCGCGCCAGCGCATGGCCACCATGCCGCGCGGCGCGCGCCTGATCGAAAACGCCATTTCCGTGGCGCCTGGCTTTGCCATCGGCAATGTTCACGTCATGGCCGGCGTGCCCCGCATCATGCAATCCATGTTCGATCATCTGGCCCCCTCGCTGCCCTCGGGCCGCCCGATCTTTTCACGCGCGGTTCATGCCGCGGGGGCAATGGAGGGCAATATCGCCGAAGGGCTAGAGGCAATCCAACAGCGCTTTCCCGAATTGGATCTGGGTTCCTATCCCTATTACCGCGCCGGCGGCACCGGCGTGACATTGGTCGCCAAGGGCACCGATCACGAACGTCTGGATGCAGCGCTGGCCGAAATGACCGCCTTGTTCGATTCGTTCGGCTATGAAGCGGTTGCGGGCGAACCGGGGCATTAACATAGCCGCCATCCACGCCCGCTTTGCGGGCGCCGATCCGCGCTTTTGGTCTCATATTGGGATAAACCCGCCCCCTCAAAAGCCAAATACGACCCATGCGCCAAGATTCACATCACAACGCTTGCGCGAGTGCTTCGCTGCCACTATGAGGGGCCGCCAAGGTTGCGGATGAAAAGGCCCACGCCATGGCACAATTCCCCTCGTTTGACACATCGCGGTTGCCGCCGATCCTGGAGGCGCTGACCTTCGACGATGTGTTGATGGTTCCTGCTTACTCCAACGTGCTGCCCGCCGCGACAGACACGCGCAGCATGCTCACGCGCACCATCGCGTTGAACGTGCCATTGATGTCATCGGCCATGGACACGGTCACCGAACATGCGATGGCCATCGTGATGGCCCAGCTTGGCGGTATCGGCGTGATCCATAAAAACCTCGCCATCGCCGAACAGGCCGATCAGGTGCGGATGGTGAAACGGTTTGAATCCGGCATGGTGGTGAACCCGCTGACCATCAGCCCCGATCAAACCCTGGCCGACGCCAAAGCCTTGATGAACGCCCATCACATCAGCGGCTTTCCGGTGGTGGAACCCGGCAACGGCAAATTGGTTGGCATCCTCACCCACCGCGATGTGCGATTCGCCACCGACCTCAGCACGCCCGTGCGCGATTTGATGACCTACAAGAACCTGATTACCGCCAAAGAGGGCGTGGAGCCGGACCAGGCGCGTCAGTTGCTGCACAGCCATCGCATCGAGAAATTGATCGTGGTTGACGATTCCTATCGCTGCGTCGGGCTGATCACGGTGAAGGATATGGATAAATCCGAAGCCCATCCACTTGCCAACAAAGACGAATTGGGCCGCCTGCGCGTGGCCGCCGCCACCGGCGTGGGCGCCGAGGGCCTTGTCCGCGCCGAAGCCCTGGTGGCCGCCGGGGTCGATGTGGTGGTGGTCGATACCGCCCACGGCCATTCGGCGGGCGTGATGCAAGCGGTGGAACGCATCAAGAAAATATCCAACAATGTGCAGGTGATCGCCGGCAACGTGGCCACCCCCGAAGGCGCGCTGGCGCTGATCGAAGCGGGAGCGGATGCGGTGAAGGTGGGCATCGGCCCGGGATCGATCTGCACCACCCGCGTGGTTGCGGGCGTGGGCGTGCCGCAATTTACCGCCGTGCGCGAAACGGCGGCGGCCACCAATGAAAAAGGCGTGCCCTCGATCGCCGATGGGGGCATTCGCACCTCGGGCGATCTGGTCAAGGCGCTGGCCGCCGGTGCATCTTCGGTGATGATCGGCAGCATGCTCGCCGGCACCGATGAAAGCCCTGGCGAGACGTTTCTGTATCAAGGGCGTTCGTATAAATCCTATCGTGGCATGGGCTCGCTTGGCGCCATGTCGCGCGGTTCGGCGGATCGCTATTTCCAGCAGGACATCAAGGATTCAACCAAATACGTGCCCGAAGGCATCGAAGGCCGCGTGGCTTATAAAGGCCCCGTGTCGGCGGTGGTGCATCAATTGGTCGGCGGCATCCGCGCCGGGTTGGGTTACACCGGCAGCACCAATATCGCGGAGTTGCAGCAAAATGCACGGTTCCGCCGGATTACCGGTGCCGGATTGCGCGAAAGCCATGTGCATGATGTGGCGATCACGCGCGAAGCGCCGAATTACCGTCAAGACGGCTGAGAATTTTCTTTGTGCGATTGGATCAATGAATGACACCGGCAGCTCGTGTAGCGGCTTCGATCGAGTTGCTGGAAACCATCGAGGAAGCCGGTCGCAAACCCGCCGACGCGGTGGCCAATGCGTTCTTCCGTGACCGCCGCTTTATCGGTTCGGGCGATCGCCGCACCATTTCCGATCGCGTCTGGGGCGTGCTGCGCGCCCGCCGCCGCCTGGGTTGGTGGATCGAATATGCCGGCGGCGAGGCCTCGGCCCGCATGATGGTGGCGACGTCTTTGTTGATGGAAGGCTGGGACCTTGCCGGTGTCGATCAAAGTTTTTCCGGCGGCAAATATGGCGCGCAAAAATTGGAAGACTACGAGCGCGGCATTCTGCGCAAGATCGAAGGCCGCAGTTGGGATCATCCCAACATGCCCGAATATGTGAAATTGGAGCTGCCTGAATTCATCGTGCCGATGCTGCGCGAGAAATTCGGCACCAGGCTGGAAGCCGAAATTGCCGCCATGGGCAACGAGGCGCCGCTCGATCTGCGCGTTAATCTGTTGAAATCCAATCTGGATGAAGCCCGCGCGCTGCTTGCCCGCGAAGGGTTTGAAGCCGAGCCGATGAAATTCTCGCCCTTTGGCCTGCGCATCAAAGGCCGCCGCCCGGTTACCAGCGGCAAGGCGTTTCAGGACGGCCAGATCGAAATCCAGGACGAAGGCAGCCAGATGGTCGCCATGATGGTGGGCGCGAAACCTGGCATGCGCGTGGTGGATTGGTGCGCCGGGGCCGCGGGGAAAACCCTGGCGCTGGCCGCGATCATGGAAAACAAGGGCCAGATCATCGCCTGCGACGTGTCGGCGCCAAGATTGGAAGGCGCCGTGCGCCGTCTGCGCCGGGCGGGTGCTTTCAACGTGGAACGCCATCTGAGTGTGCCAGGCGACAAATGGGCCAAACGCCGCGCCGGCAATTTCGACCGCGTGCTGGTCGATGCGCCCTGCACCGGCACCGGCACCTGGCGGCGCAACCCCGATGGACGGCTGCGGCTGGCCGAAATCGACGTGCAGGAATTGGTGGTGAAACAGGCCGCCATTCTTGACGACGCCGCGCGTTTGGTGAAACCGGGCGGACGGTTGATCTATGCCACCTGCTCGCTGCTGCCGGCCGAGAACGAACATCAGATCGACGCTTTTCTGCGGCGTCACCCCGAATTTACCGTGGTGCCGTTGGAGCAGGTGTGGAATTTCGGTCCTCTGCCCTGCGCCGGCCCTTATTTGTCGCTGACGCCGCGCGTCCACGACACCGACGGATTTTTCGGCGCCGTGTTGGAACGGGCGGCCGTCGGCAAGATTGAAGGTGCTAAAATCGAGGACACAGGAGCCACCGATGAGTGAATTGTTCGACGACCGGATTCTGATTCTCGATTTCGGCAGCCAGGTCACCCAACTGATCGCCCGCCGCCTGCGCGAAACCGGCGTGTTTTGCGAAATCTGGCCCTATTCCGCCGGCGAGGAACGCATCCGCGCCTTTGCCCCGCGCGGCATCATCCTGTCGGGCAGCCCGGCCAGCGTGCGCGAGGAGGGCTCGCCCCGCGCCCCCGATTATGTGTTCGCGGCGAACGTGCCGGTGTTGGGCATTTGCTATGGCCAGCAGACCATGTGCGTGCAATTGGGCGGCAAGGTGGAAGCCGAGGGCAACCGCGAATTTGGCCGCGCCGAAGTATTGGTGACCGAATCCTGCCCGCTGTTCACCGATGTGTGGCACCAGGGCGCGCGCGAGCAGGTGTGGATGAGCCACGGCGATAAAGTGACCGCCCTGCCCCCTGGTTTCCGGGTGGTGGCGATCAGCGAGGGCGCGCCCTTTGCCGCCATCGCCGACGATTCGCGCCACTTCTATGGCGTGCAATTCCACCCCGAAGTGGTGCACACGCCGCACGGGGCGCGGCTGTTGCGCAACTTTACCCACGATATTTGCGGTTGCCAGGGCCGCTGGACCATGGCCGGATTCCGCGAAACCGAAATTGCCCGCATTCGCGCCCAGGTTGGCAGCGGCAAGGTGATTTGCGGGCTGTCCGGTGGGGTCGATTCTTCGGTGGCCGCCGTGCTGATCCATGAAGCCATCGGCGATCAACTGACCTGCATCTTTGTCGATCACGGGTTGTTGCGCGCGGGCGAGGCCGAAGAGGTCGTTACCACCTTCCGCGACCGTTTCAACATCAAGCTGGTGCATCGCGATGCCGCCGATATGTTTTTGGGGCAACTCGCGGGTGTTACCGATCCCGAAATCAAGCGTAAAACCATCGGGCGTTTGTTCATCGAGGTATTCGAGGAAGAAGCCACCAAAATCGGCGGGGCGGATTTCCTGGCCCAGGGCACGCTTTACCCGGACGTGATCGAAAGCGTCAGCTTCACCGGCGGACCTTCGGTGACGATCAAATCCCACCACAACGTGGGCGGCCTGCCCGACCGTATGCGGATGAAACTGGTCGAGCCGCTACGCGAACTGTTCAAGGACGAGGTGCGCGCGCTTGGCCGCGAATTGGGCATTCCGCACCACATCGTCGGCCGCCACCCCTTCCCCGGTCCTGGCCTGGCGATCCGCATTCCTGGCGATGTAACGCCCGAGAAAGTGGCGCTGATCCGCCAGGTGGACACGATTTTCCTACAGGAAATCCGCAACGCGGGGCTGTACGACG
>JAJZHU010000285.1 GCA_021798375.1 Pseudomonadota bacterium
GCGCGATCGTAAGCCCGTGCCCTTACGCCGAGGTGGCGCGTGAGGCCTATCGACCACACGTTCACGCCGAGTAATGTCTTGCTCCAGGGAGTGCGCCGGGGCGCTTGGTGGTTTTGCGGGGCGGCTCAACCGCCGTGTCCGCCTTATGCGCCGCCATACGGCGCGCGAACATGCTGTGGCGCTGCTGATTGGCGTGCTCGCGGAACAATATCTCGACCCGGTTGCCGTCGCGATTGCGTATCGCCTCGACGATCGAGTGATGAATGCCGTGGGCGCGGAATAAAAGATCGAATGCCTGCCGCAAGCCGACCTGGTCGAAAACAATCACCGATGGTGCCACGAAGGGCACCAGATTCAAGCGATCGATGAACATTTTCAACATCGGCGAATTGGCGGCATCCACGACGATATTGTGAAATCGCTCGTTCATATCGCCGTATTGCTGTTCGTCGTCGCGATCGAGATGCCGCTTTTCGAACAACCGGTCACCCGTCCCAAGCGTCTCATCGAGCGCCATCAGCGTTGCGGCGGAAGCGCCTCTTTCCGCGACCAACCGTCCGGCGCGGCCCTCCAGCAACGCACGAAGCTCCAATGCCTCGACGGATTCCTGTTCGCTGAAAGCCTTGACCGCAAAACCACGCTGTCCAACCGCCTCCAGAAACCCTTCGGCCGCCAATCGGGGAAGGATGTTGCGGATCGGCGTGCGCGAAAGGCCAAGTTGCGTCGCCAGCGCGGCTTCGGTGAGTCGCTGACCTGGCGCCAACTCTCCGGAAAGGATCATCTCGCGTAGTCTGTTGAGAAGGGGTGCATTCAGCATGTATTTCGATAGGCTGGTCATTGGGCAACTGTCAATATTCACCCGCGCGATATGGCCACCGCTTGCTAAAATAAAATATTTACGCCATCGCCTGTGACGATATTATCAATGGCTGAACAACCAACCTGGGCCATGCAATTATCGATTTGGCTTTTAAGCAACGCAATCAACGATTCCACGCCCGCCTGTCCGTCTGCCGCCAATGCGTAAAGCATGGGGCGACCAATGAGTACACCGGACGCGCCCAGCGCCAGCGCCTTTAAAATATCATCGCCGTCGCGTATGCCGCTGTGGATCAGCACCGGAGCGGGCGGGCGGGCGGGCAATCGAGCCAGCATCTCAATCGGCGAAACGGCGTCTTCCAACTGGCGCCCGCCGTGGTTGGAAAGAACGACGCCATCCACGCCGATATTCAGACATTGCGTGATATCCGCCTCCCGCAGCAAACCTTTTACGATCAGCGTGCCACGCCAAAGGTCACGCAGCTTCTTGAGATCGTTCCACCCAAAGCTGGCATCCAACCGGCGTTCCATCAGAGCCTTTTGCGCGGCAATATCGCCCCCGGCATCGGCGAAATGCGCCAATTTGGGAAATCCATGGCGCCACTGATCCAACGACCAACGCGGGTGCGACATACAATCCCACAATATGCCTGGCCGCATTTTCAAAGGCACCGAAAAGCCGGACCGCTGATCGCGCAAGCGTTGCCCGTTGACCTTCACATCGACCGTCAGCACCAATGTGTTACAGCCGATCGCCATGGCCCTGGATACGAGCTTGTTCGCGAAATCCCGGCTCAGGACGTAAAGCTGAAACCACAATTCGCCGTTTGAGGCCTTGGCCACGTCTTCCATGCTGCTGGTAGAGGCGGTCGATAGCACAAACGGCAATCCGGCCTTGGCCGCCGCGCGAGCAAGTATGATGTCGCCGTCTGGGCGAACAGCGCCGTTTAACCCCATCGGCGCGATCGCAAAGGGAGACGACCAGATCCTGCCGAACGGGCTGATTGTCTGGTCGCGCGTCGAGATATCGATCAATCGGGCCGGCGAAAACGTCAACGCTTCGAGCGCCCGCCGGTTGCGTGTCAATCCACGTTCGGAACCGGCGCCTCCCTCGACATAATCGAATACCATGCGCGGCAGCTTGCATTTCGCCGCGCGACGGAAATCTTCGACACTGTTAAATTTCGCGGACATTTCTGGGCGCCCTCCGGCAACAGTATTGTTCAATCAGATCGGCCGCCTGGAGAAGCCGCTTGCCTCACTTCCGCGCTTCGCTCCAACAGCGACATCAGATTGGAAAAAACACTGATAAGCGGTGTAGGCACGCCGTGATCCTTGGCTATCGCAACCACGGCGCCGCCAATCGTGTCGTTTTCGGTCCTGCGACCGGCACGGATATCCTGCAACATCGAAGAACGGTGATCGCGATGAAAGGAAAATGCGTCGTCGATGGTCTCGCGCACGTCGGCCACTTCGATCCGCACCCCAACCGCGCAGGCAACGGCGACGACCTCGGCAGCGGCGTCATAGGCCAGTTGACGTCCCGCGGGTTGATCTCCCAACTCGCCGACCGTGCATCTTGTCAACGCGGTCAACATATTCATCGACGCATTAAAAGCGACTTTTCGCCAGATGGCTTTGATGGCGTCGGGGGACGCGACGCAAGACAGGCCCGCGTGGTTTAACAGTGCCGCGACTTGCGTCACCTTGGGATCATCCCGACCCAGGAGATGCCATATTACAGAATGCCCCTCGCCCCGGCTAACGACATATCCAAGGGATTCCAGATCGACCGGGAAATTTGTCATGCCGATGATAATATGTTCGCGCGTGATAAATGGCTCGATGCGACTTGCGTGCCCCAACCCATTTTGCAACACCAGAATCCATGTTTCTGGTCCAATCAAATGAACAACCGAACGCAGCGCCGCTTCGGTTTGAAACCCCTTGGTGAATATTATCAGAAGATCTTGCGTATGGTTGAAACTCTCGGCGCGGCCCGCGTTCACGGACAAGATCCGATCGCGGCCGCCGCTGTTGATTCTCAACCCGTCTTTATTAAGTTGTTCAATCAATTTGTCGGAAACATCGATAAAAATAACGTCCTCTCCTGCCTCCACGAGATGGCCGCCGAAAAGGCTTCCCATCGCACCGGCACCGACGACACCAATTTTCATGTAAACGTCCTCTCCCACCCGCATCTAGAGCACGTTCGGATCACGTTGAACCATATACGTGCGACGAACGTGCTCTAGCTTTTTGTTTTTACGCATGATTCACGCCTACGTGTTATGCAACCTGCGGCGATCATGCTCTAAGCGATACTTATTTTGTCCGTGTTATCAAACATCTGTGCGATAGCCCGGGTTCCTTGGCCGCGAGATACACAGCCCCGGCCAGAAATTGATTACCGAAAAATTTGCCCGGCAAAGCAAAGCGCGATGAAGACTTGAATGGCGACAACACTCAGGTCTTCATCGCCGGATTATTCGCCCCTTATTTCGCCGTTTTGTCAGCCGCCTCGGCCATCGATTGATGGGCACGGGCGATAACATAGGCACGGATGGCCGCGACTTGGGAATGATTGAGCGTACTGGCGAAAGATGCCATGCCGGCGTCTTTCAGCGCGCCACCCAGCACCACATCGAACCAACTGTCGTTTTTCAGAAATTCGCTGTAGCGCAGATCGGGCAACACACTGCCGCTAACCACCGCA
>JAJZHU010000027.1 GCA_021798375.1 Pseudomonadota bacterium
GATCCATTGATGCTCTCGCCGCGCCGGTTGGGGGAAATTTTGCGGCGGTTGCAGGCAATTCCCCACATCGCCACCCTGCGCATTCATAGCCGTGTGCCGGTAACGGCCCCCGAAATGATCGACGGGGCGTTGCTGGCGGCGCTGGATCTCGACAAGCCGTTGTGGTTGGTGCTGCACGCCAATCATGCGAGGGAGTTCACCCCGGACGCCCGAATGGGGCTCGATTTGCTGCGCCGGGCCGGGATTCCGTTGCTGGGGCAATCTGTGTTGTTGCGCGGGGTGAATGATTCCGAGGCCGCGCTGGAGGCTTTGTTCCGCGCCATGCTGGCGGCGCGGGTGAAGCCTTATTATCTGCATCAGTTGGATGCGGCGCCGGGAACCAGCCAATTCAACGTGCCGATCGAGGAAGGACGCCGCCTGTTGGCGGGTCTGCGCGGACGGGTGACGGGGCTTGCGTGGCCGACCTATGTGCTGGATCGCCCGGGTGGTGCGGGCAAGGTGGCGTTGGGGCCGTTTGAACCCTGAAAAGCGATTGAAAACATTGACAGGTCGCACGCAAACTTGTCAGATTGTTGCAAGTAAAATCATAACCACAAAACCGGGAAACGTCCGATGCGCTTTTCACCCCTGTTGCCGGCCGGCTTTGTGGCCCTGTTGTTGAGCGGATTTCATGCCCAGGCGGCCAGTTTGCAGGCGTGCGGCCGCACCATGGACGTGCCCGCCGCCTATGGCGGACGGATTACCGCCATTTGCGGGCTGCACGCGCCCGAGGATTTCGACGCGATGCCGGACGGCAAGCACATCATCATCAGCGACATGCGCATCACGCCGACGACGCCATCGGGTCTGCATGTGCTGGACGTGGCCACCAACCAACTGTTACCGCTGGCGCGTCCGCGCGACAAAGGGCCGGATTGGGGCGACCCGGCTTGCATCGACGCGGGCGAAGCGGCGCCGTATGCGCCGCACGGCATTAATATTTTCACCCGCCCCGATGGCGCGGTGGCCTTGTTGGTGGTCACCCATTCGCAGGGCGAACGAATCGAATTTTATCAATTGAAACAGCAGGCCCATCAGATCGTCGCCGCCTATCGCGGCTGTGTGGCCACCGATGGCAAGGGTTTGCTCAACGCGGTGGCGCCGCTGCCGGGCGGCGGCTTTGCGGCTTCCGTCAGCTTTCTTTACGCCGACATGCAAAAGCCCAATGGCTTTCGCACCATCGTGAGCGGCATCGACACGGGTTATATGCTGACCTGGGATCCGCGCACCGGGCTGAGGCGTCTGCCCAACTCGGAAGCGCCGTTCAACAATGGCGTGCAAACCAGCAAAGACGGCAAACTGATCTATTTCGCAGCCTGGAGCGGCAATATGATCGACGTCTATGACCGGACCCAAGGCAAGATCGTGCGCCGGATCAAGCTCGATTTCTCGCCGGACAATCTGCGGATTGGCCCCAATCACACCATCGTGGCCGCCGGCATCGGCAATGTTACAGCATGCCTGGATAACCCGGCGAGTTGTGTCAACAAAACCTTTGTCAGTGCCTGGGATCCGGCCACCGATCGGGTAACGCCGCTGTTTTATGCTCCTGAAGGTTTGCTCCGCGGCACCACCGCCGGGCTGCCGGTGGGGAAATATCTTTATGTGACATCGATCTTCGATCCGCTGGTGTTGAAAATATCGCCGGCCAAATAACCAAGCCGTTCCGTTGCGTCGGGTCAGGCGAGCGATTTGCTCGCCCGATCCTCCCTTGCACCCCGCCCCCATGCGGGCTAGAAGCGCGCTCTTCTATTGTAAATACGAGTTGATCCCATGAAGCAGCAGGCAAACCTGATCCGCGCCGGCCAGGTTATCGAGCATGACGGCCGTCGTTGGACGGTTCTCAAACAGCAGATCATCACCCCCGGCAAGGGCGGCGCCTTCATTCAGGTCGAAATGCGCGACCTCAAGACGGGCAACAAAACCAACGAACGTTGGCGCACCGCCGATACCGTCGAGCGTCTGATGACCGACAACCGTGATTACAATTACAGCTATACCGAAGGCGACAACATGGTCCTGATGGACCCGGAAACCTTCGATCAACTCATCGTGCCCGTGACACTGTTGGGCGATGCGGCGCCGTTCCTGCAAGATAATATGGTGCTCACGCTCGATCTGGTCGAAGGCGACCCGGTGGGCGCGCATCTGCCTGTCTCGGTGATCCTGGAAGTGGTGGAAGCCGATCCGGTGGTCAAGGGCCAGACGGCGGCGTCTTCGTATAAACCCGCGCTGCTTTCCAATGGCGTGAAGACTCTGGTGCCGCCGTTCGTCGAGGCAGGCGAGAAGATCGTCGTGCGCACCGAGGACGGCAGCTACATGGAGCGGGCGAAGGGCTGATTACATGGCCCGCTCTCTTTCCCCCCATATGACGGTGATGCAAAACGCGGCGCAAAAGGCCTCGCGCCGGTTGCTGCGCGATTTTGCCGAAGTGGAACAATTGCAGGTCAGCGTGAAGGGCCCCGGCGATTTCGTCAGCCAGGCCGATCTGCGCGCCGAGCAAACCATCCGCGACGAATTATCCCGCGCCCGCCCCGGCTATGCGTTCCTGATGGAAGAATCCGGCGCCTCGGGCGGCGATAATTGGACCTGGCGTTGGGTGGTTGATCCGCTCGATGGCACCACCAATTTCCTGCACGGCATTCCGCATTGGGCCATTTCGATCGCGCTGGAACGCCGTCTGCCCGATGGCAGCACCGAAATCGTGGCCGGCATGGTTTATTCCCCCACCGTCGATGAAATGTTCTGGGCCGAAAAGGGCACCGGCGCATTCCTCAATGATCGCCGTCTGCGTGTGTCGGCGCGCCGCGAGATGACCGACGCGGTGTTTGCGACCGGCATTCCGTTCGCCGCCGTATCCGCCACGCGCCGTCTTTCTTTTGCCAAAATTCTGGGCGCCTTGATGCCGCAAGTGGCGGGAATCCGGCGTTTTGGCTCGGCCGCGCTCGATCTGGTTTGGGTCGCCGCGGGGCGCTATGATGGCTTTTGGGAACTGGGGCTGAAGCCCTGGGATTATCAGGCCGGGCTTTTGATCGTGCGCGAGGCGGGTGGTTACGCCACCGCACCTGATGGCACCGATCATGTGAATGGCGATGTGGTGGCCGCCAACCCGCATTTTCATCCGAAATTATGTGAATTGGTGGCCGAAAGCCTGTAAGAACAAGTCTTCTTTTCATGACCAAGAGAAGACTTCGTTCACTTTCTTGACGTCCTTATTATCAGGACATCCAGGCACTTGCCGCACTGCAACATTTTCCACGCGACAGAGTTTTTTTCTTCTGGCATGGTTCTGGAATAGCGTGTGAGCGTTTCGCCTTAGTTCCTGGAAGTTCGAATGACTCAAAGCACCAATCCTCCCACCTCCGCCACCGAATTGAAAAACCGCATTGCCTTGCCCGCGCAGGAAGAGGAAATCGCCCTCATGCGCCGCTCGGTGGTGGCCAAATTGACCTATGCCGTTGGCAAGGACCCGATTGTGGCTTCCGATCGCGATTGGTTCGTGGCGGCGGCACTGGCCACACGCGATAAGATCATCGAGCGATGGTTCCCCTCCACCCGCGAAATCTACACCCTGGGCCGCAAGCGGGTTTATTATCTGTCGCTGGAATTTCTGATTGGCCGCTTGCTATTCGATAGCCTGGGCAACCTGGGTATGCTTGATACCATGCGGGCGGCGTTGGCCGAACTTGGGGTCGATCTGGACCGGCTGCGCGACATCGAGCCGGATGCCGCGCTCGGCAATGGCGGCCTGGGCCGTCTGGCGGCGTGCTTTTTGGACAGTATGGCAACCCTGGGCGTACCTGCCTACGGTTACGGCATTCGCTATCAGCACGGGTTGTTCCGGCAGGCGATCAAGGACGGCTGGCAGCAGGAACACCCGGAAAATTGGCTATATTTCTTCGGCCATCCGTGGGAGTTCGAGCGCCCCGAAGCCACCTATTCGGTGGGATTTGGCGGCCATGTCGAGGCATCGAACGGCGGCGACAGCGAACCCAGCTATAGCTGGATGCCGGGCGAGTTGGTCGATGCGGTGGCGTATGATACCCCGATCGTGGGCTGGCGCGGCAAACATGTCATCACGTTGCGGTTGTGGACCGCCCGCGCGCCTGATCCGTTCCAATTGGATGAATTCAACCGTGGTGATCATGTCGGGGCACTGAGTTCGCGGGCGCGGGCCACGGCGATCAGCCAGGTTTTGTATCCTTCGGACGAAACCTCGGCGGGTCAGGAATTGCGGCTGCGGCAGGAATTTTTCTTCTCGTCTGCCTCATTGCAAGACATGTTGCGCCGCCACATGCAGCAACATGGCGATATTCATAGCTTCGGCGCCAAGGCCGCGGTGCAATTGAACGATACCCACCCGGCGATTTCCATCGTCGAACTGATGCGCTTGCTGGTGGATGTGCATAAAGTGGAATGGAACGAGGCCTGGAAAATTACCCAGGAGACTTTCAGCTATACCAACCACACTTTGTTGCCCGAAGCATTGGAATCCTGGTCGATTCCGTTGCTGGAACGCATGTTGCCGCGCCATGTACAGATTATCTATCTGTTGAACTGGCAGCATCTGACCACGCTGCGCGAGGCAGGGCATGACGAAGAACTGGTGAACTCGGTCTCATTGATCGACGAGCACGCCGGGCGCCGCGTGCGCATGGGTACATTGGCCTTTGTGGGATCACACAAGGTCAATGGCGTTTCGGCGCTGCATACGAATCTGATGAAGGAAACGGTGTTCCACAATCTGCATACCGTTTACCCGGATAGAATCACCAACAAAACCAACGGAATAACCTTCCGCCGCTGGCTTTATAACGGCAATCCGGGCCTGACCAGCATCTTGCGCGAATGCGTGGGAGATCGGGTGCTGGACAATGCCGATACGCTGGTCGGTTTCGCCAAATACGCCGATGACGCTTCGGTGCAGGAAAGGGTGCGGGCGGTCAAGTTTGAAAATAAGCTGATCCTGACGAAGATCATTCAAGAGAACACGCATGTGAAGGTCGATCCCCATGCGATGTTCGATGTGCAGGTCAAGCGCATCCATGAATATAAACGCCAGTTGTTGAATATTCTGCAAACCGTGGCGCTTTACGCCAACATGCGGGCGCATCCCACGCGCAACTGGGCGCCACGGGTGAAGATTTTTGCCGGCAAGGCGGCGCCTTCGTATCACCGCGCCAAGCTGATCATCAAATTGGCGCACGACGTGGCCAAGGTGATCAACAGCGACCCCACCTTGCACGGCAATCTGAAGGTCGCCTTTCTATCCAATTACAACGTGTCGCTGGCCGAGCGCATCATGCCGGCGGCCGATCTTTCGGAACAGATCTCAACCGCGGGGATGGAGGCATCGGGCACCGGCAACATGAAATTGGCGTTGAACGGGGCGCTGACCATCGGTACGCTCGATGGCGCCAATGTCGAGATCAAGGAACGCGTGGGGGACGACCATATCTTTATCTTTGGGATGACCGCCCAGGAAGCCGAGGATCGCCGCCGCCAGGGCATCGACATGCGTGATACGATTGCCGCCTGCGAACCGCTGCGCGAAGTGCTGGATGAAATCGGTTCGGGGGTGTTCTCGCCCGATGAACCGGATCGCTACCATGAATTGATCGATATCATCACCAACTATGATCACTTTCTGGTATCGGCTGATTTCGCGTCTTATCAGGTGGCGCAGAGACTGGTGGCCGATCGCTGGCGCGATCCCAAGGCCTGGTGGCGGTCGAGCATCATCAACACGGCGAACATGGGATGGTTCTCGTCGGATCGCACGATCAGGGAATACGCCAGCGAAATTTGGAATGTTCCGGTTTAAACTTGGCGCGTTGAACCGGACGGGCCTAGACTGAAGCGTGCGCGTAGCCATGAGTGACTGATCTGTCCGGGCCGCCCATGCCAACGGCGGGCCGCGCCAGATGACAAGATGGGCAGCATATTGGGAGGAATTCGATGGGCAAAAAGCCTGTGCCGTATGGTCCTGAACACCGGATTGCTGCTGCCACTCCCACGAAATCACTTCCCAGCACCGTCACCGGCCCTTACGCGCGTCATACCATGGCCTATGTATTGGCGGGCGGACGTGGATCGCGGTTGCAGGAACTGACCGATGTGCGCGCCAAGCCCGCTGTCTATTTCGGCGGCAAGGCGCGCATCATCGATTTCGCGCTGTCCAATGCCATGAATTCGGGCATTCGCCGCATTGCGGTGGCCACCCAATACAAGGCGCACAGCCTGATCCGCCATTTGCAACGCGGTTGGAATTTCTTTCGTCCCGAGCGCAATGAAAGTTTCGATATTCTGCCCGCCAGCCAGCGGGTTTCGGAATCATCCTGGTATTTGGGAACCGCCGACGCGGTTTATCAAAACATCGACATCATCGAATCCTATGACCCGCGCTATATGGTGATATTGGCCGGCGATCATATTTATAAAATGGATTACGAACCCATGCTGGCGCAGCATGTGGAGCAAAATGCCGACGTGACGATCGGCTGCATGGAAGTGCCGCGTGACGAGGCCCGGGCGTTTGGCGTGATGCATGTGGATGAGAACGACAAGATATTGTCGTTCGTGGAAAAGCCCCAAGACCCGCCAGCCATGCCCGGCAAACCGGATTTTGCCTTGGCCAGCATGGGGATATATGTCTTCGCCACAAAATTTCTGTTCGATGTTCTGCGCGCCGACGCCGCCGATCCGAATTCAAGCCATGATTTTGGCCATGACATCATCCCAAAGCTGGTCGCCGGGGCTCATGCGGTGGCGCATCCCTACACACGCTCGTGCATTCGCTCTACCCCCAATGCCCCGCCTTATTGGCGCGATGTGGGCACGGTCGATGCGTATTTTTCGGCCAATCTGGACCTGACCGAAGTGGTGCCGGATCTTGATCTCTACGATCAGGCATGGCCGATCTGGACCTATTCCGAAATGACGGCGCCGGCCAAATTCGTGCATGATGTCGAGGGGCGGCGTGGTTTTGCGGTGACCTCGCTGATCTCGGGCGGTTGCATCGTGTCGGGTTCCAGTTTGCGCCAATCCTTGCTGTTTACCGGCGTGCGGTTGCATAGTTTTTCCGATGTGCATCGCGCCGTGGTGCTGCCCAACGTGGATATTGGCCGCCATGTGCGGCTTTCCAATGTGGTGGTCGATCGCGGCGTGTGCATCCCGGATGGGTTGGTGGTGGGCGAA
Organism: Pseudomonadota bacterium; assembly: GCA_021798375.1. GTDB lineage: Bacteria > Pseudomonadota > Alphaproteobacteria > Acetobacterales > Acetobacteraceae > JAJZHU01. Next base: position 7,237 of record JAJZHU010000027.1, read on the forward strand.
GACGCGGAACATGATGCCGCGCGTTTCAGACGCACCGCCAATGGCGTGTGTCTGATTACGCAGCATATGATCGATCAATTAAAAGGCTGAGCCGTTGCAACTTCTCTCCGTCGCGTCCGAAATCTTTCCGTTGATCAAAACCGGTGGTTTGGCCGATGTGGTGGGGGCGTTGCCGGCGGCTCTCGCCCTTGAGGGCATCAATGTGCGCAGCCTGATCCCCGGTTATCCGGGCGTGATGGGGGCGCTCGACGCTGCCGAAGCCTTGCACCAGGACGCCGATTTTTTTGGCGGTCCGGCGCGGTTGGTCGCGGCGAATGCGATGGGGTTGGAGTTATTGGTGCTCGACGCGCCGCATCTGTATGCGCGCAAGGGCAATCCATACACTGGCCCGGATGGCAAGGATTGGCCCGACAACGGCATCCGCTTTGCCGCCCTTTCGCGCATGGCGGCCAACATCGGCCAGGGATTATTGCCAGATTGGGTGCCGGAAGTGATCCACCTGCATGATTGGCAGGCTGCTCTGACCGCGGCCTATCTGGTGTACGACGGCAAGGCCCGCCCCGGCACGGCGATCACCATCCATAATCTGGCGTTCCAGGGCCAATTTCCCCCCGCCCTGCTACCGCAAATCGGCCTGCCGCCACAGGCGATGAGCCTGGACGGAATCGAATATTATGGCTCGATCGGCTATCTGAAGGCCGGCTTGCGTTTTGCCGATCGCATCACCACCGTCTCGCCCACCTATGCCGGCGAGATCCTGAGCCCAGAATTCGGCATGGGATTTGATGGGCTGTTGCGCGGGCGCGAGGGATTGGTCAGCGGCATCTTGAACGGCGTGGATGACCTGCAATGGAACCCCGCCACCGATCGCCTGATCGCCGCACGCTTTGATCGCACCAGTATTCAGGACCGTCCGGCCAATAAATTGGCGTTGCAGCAACGCTTTGGCCTGAACCCGGATGCACGCGCCCCATTGTTCGCCGTTGTCAGCCGTCTGACCTGGCAAAAGGGCATGGATCTGTTGCTGGCCGCCGTTCCTGTGTTGCTGGCGGCGGGTGCGCAACTGGCTGTGTTGGGGTCGGGCGAACCCTGGATCGAGGCCGGTTTGCGATCGGCCGCCTTTGCCAATCCGGGACGGGTGGGATGCATCCTGGGCTATGACGAAGCCGGCGCGCATCTGTTGCAGGCCGGCACCGATGCGCTGTTGGTGCCCAGCCGATTCGAGCCTTGCGGCCTGACCCAGTTGTGCGCGTTGCGTTATGGCGCCATCCCGGTGGTGGCGCGCGTGGGTGGGCTTTCGGATACGGTGATCGACGCCAACCCGATGGCCTTGGCCGCGGGCGCCGCCACGGGCGTGCAGTTCCAACCGCCCAGCAGCGCGATGCTGGAAGCCGCCATCCGCCGCACCGTGGCGCTTTATCGCAACGAAGCGGTATGGCAAGGGATGCAGCGCGCGGCGATGGCCACCGATGTGTCCTGGCGCATTCCGGCCAAGCATTACGCGGAATTGTTCCGCGGCATTGCCGCCAAGGCCGGGTGATGAACGGCCCCGTTGCCCCCTATCAGATCACGGCAGGCGACCCGGCGCGGCTGGGGGTGATCCCCACCGAAACCGGCGTGTTGGTGGCGGTGGCATCGACCCATGCGACACGCATCGAATTTTGCCTGTTCGATGGGACGGGCGGGGTGGAATTGGCGCGCCTGGCTTTGCCCTTTCGTGAAGGGCCGGTGTTTCACGGCCATATCGCGGGTATCAGGCCGGGAGATTTATACGGTTTGCGGGCGCATGGGCCGTGGGACCAGGCGTTGGGCCTGTTGTTCAATCCCGCCAAACTGCTGATTGATCCTTATGCCACTGGGCTCGATCATGCGCCGTGCTATCATGCCGCGCAGCGTGCCGATCGGGCCGACGGCATGCCGGATCCGATCGATAGCGCGCCCTTTGTGCCCAAGGCGGTGGTGGCGAAGGCGCCCGAGGCCGCGTTGGCGCTGCCGCTGTATCCGCTGGCGGCTTCGGTTTTGTATGAATTGCATGTGCGTGGCTTCACCATGCGGCATCCCGCCATCCCCGCGGATATGCGCGGGCGCTTTGCCGGTCTGGCGCATCCGGCGGCGATCGAACATCTGCGCCATATCGGCGTGACCAGTGTGGAATTGATGCCCGCCATGGCGGCGATCGAGGAACGCCATCTGGCGGCGCTGGGATTGCCCAATTATTGGGGTTACAACCCGGTGGCGTTCATGGCGCCCGATCCGCGTTTGGCGCCCGGCGGTTGGGCCGAGGTGCGCGCCGCCACCGATGCGTTGCGCGCGGCCGGGATCGAAACCATTCTGGATGTGGTGTTCAACCACACTGGCGAAGGCGATCTGGCAGGGCCGAGTCTTTCACTGCGTGGGCTGGACCAGCCGCATTATTTCCGGCTGCACGCCGATGGCTCGCCGTTCAACGATACCGGCTGCGGCAATACGCTGGCGCTGGACCAGCCTTTCATGCTGCGTCTGGCAATGGATGCGTTGCGCGCCTGGGCTTTGTGGGGCGGGGTGCAGGGGTTCCGCTTCGATCTGGCCACCACGCTGGCAAGGCGTGCCTCCGGGTTCGACCCTTGCGCGCCTTTCTTGCAGGCCGTGGCACAGGATCCGGTGTTGTCGCGGCTGAAATTGATCGCCGAACCTTGGGATATTGGACCCGGCGGGTGGCAAACCGGGCAGTTTCCGCCGCCGTTTGCCGAGTGGAACGATCGTTTTCGCGACCAGATACGGCGTTTCTGGCGCGGTGATAACGGGATGCTGGGGGATCTGGCGACACGCCTGGCGGGGTCGGCGGATCTGTTCCGGGATCGCAACGCGGCGCAATCGATCAATTTTATCACCGCTCACGACGGTTTTACCTTGGCCGATCTGGTCAGCTTTGAGCACAAGCATAATTGGGCCAACGGCGAGCAAAACCGCGACGGCACCGACGACAACATCAGTTGGAACAACGGCGCCGAAGGCCCAACCGAGGACCCCGCCATCGCGACCGCCCGCAAACGCGATCAGGCGGCGATGCTGGCGACCCTGCTGCTGGCGCGCGGCACGCCGATGTTGAGCCAGGGTGCCGAACTGGGCGCCACCCAGCGCGGCAACAACAATGCCTATGCCCAGGACAATGAAATCACCTGGCTGGATTGGGACCACGCCGATCGCGAATTGATCGAACTGACGGCTCGGTTGACCAGGATCCGCGCGGCACAGCCTTGGGCCTGGCAAGGTGGCGAATTGCAGGGCGCGGGTGGAATTTACCCCGATGTGGTGTGGTGCGGCGCGCGCGGCGTGGCTTTGGCCGAGCATGAATGGCGCGATCCGGGTGCGGATTTGCTGATGATGCTGCGCACCCGGCAAGGCGGGGCGGACAAGGCGCGATTGTGCCTGATCTTTCATCGCGGTCATGGCGCCTGTGCGGTGAGTTTGCCGCCGGCGCGGCCTGGACAGGCGTGGCAGGTGGCGCTTTCGACCAATGACTCGCCGCATTTGCAAGACGGGCATTTAACCTGCCCGCCGCGCACGGTTATCGTCTTGACCGAACAGAAATCTTTGCATCGCGGTGGCACGGATGATGCGCTGCTGGCCCGCGTGGCCGCCGCCGCGGGGATCGACGCGGATTGGTGGGATGTGGACGGACAACGCCATGTCGTGCGGCCCGACACGCAGCGGGCGTTGCTGGAAGGTCTGGGATTCCCCGCCGCCACCCAGGGCGATGCCGAGGAATCCTTGCAGCGGTTGGCGAACATCGCGCGCCGCAGCTTGCCGATAAGCTTTGCGGTGCGGCAAAATCGCGTTTCGGCCTTGCCGGTGCCGTTGGCGGCGGGAGAGGACCGCGCGCCGTTGGTGCTGTCGCTCACCGATGAACAGGGCGAAACCCGGCAACTGCCCATTCGCGCCGACAATGGGCGGGTGGCGTTGCGGCAGACGCCGGATGGGGTGCTGTGCCGCGAATGGTTGATCGATCTGCCATCGCTGCCCGGCGGGCGCTATCGTCTGGAGCACCAAGAGACGACTTGCGCGCTGACCATTGCGCCGGAGCGTTGTTATCAACCGCTCGATCACCGTGTGGTGGGGCTGACGGCGCAAATTTATGCGCTGCGGCGTACCGCGCGGGATAATAAAATTGTTGGAGATCAGGGGATTGGCGATCTCACCACACTGCGCGAGGCGGCGGAATTCGCGGGGCGGCATGGGGCGGCGCTGTTGGGAATCAATCCGCTGCACGCGCTTTTCCCGCATCAACGCGACCGCGCCAGCCCCTATCACCCATCGGATCGGCGTTTCATCGATCCGATCCTGATCGACATCACCGCAGATGATCCGGGATTGGAAAGCGCCGCGCTGCGCTCGTTGTTGGAAGAATCCGCGCCGCGATTGAACGCGCTATCGGCGCTGCCCAACATCGATCACCGGGAAGTGTGGCGGTTGAAGGCGCGTTTGCTGCGGGCGGCCGATCGCGGCAATCCCGTCTTCCGCGCCTGGGCCGCGGCAGCATCGCCTGCGTTGCGCGAATTTGCGCTGTTTTCGGCCATCAATGATGAATATCCCGACCGGGCATGGCAAAATTGGCCGCCTGGATTGCGCGATCGCGAGTCTGCCGCCTTGCGCGATTTCGCGGCAAGCCATCAGGACGCGGTCGATTTCCATCTGTATCTGCAATTCCTGTGCGATCGCGGTCTGGCACGGGCCGCTGGCACGCGAATGGAACTGGGGTTGCTGCGCGATCTGGCGGTTGGGGCGGCGGGTGATGGGGCGGAGTGTTGGGCCAATCCCGGTCTTTATGTGCAAACGGCCTCGATTGGCGCGCCGCCCGATCCGATGGCGCCGCAAGGACAGGTTTGGGCGCTGCCGCCGCCGAACCCGCATGTGTGGCGAGCGACTGGATTCGCGTCGTTCATTGAACTGGTGCAGGCCAATATGCGCCATGCCGGCGCCTTGCGCATCGATCACATATTGGGGTTGAAACGGCTGTTTTGGGTGCCGGGCGGTGCAGCACCCAGCGAAGGCGCCTATATCGCCGCTCCGATGGAAAATCTGTTTGCCGAACTGGCGTTGGAGAGCCAACGCCACAAATCCATGGTGATTGGCGAGGATCTTGGCACCGTGCCACCCGGTCTGCGCGAGGCGATGGCAGATCACGCCATGCTGCGCAACCGTGTTTTGTTGCTGGATTACAAGCAGAACGGCTTTCCGCCCTGCTCCAGCTATCCTGTGTTGTGCGCCACCTCGGTCTCCAGCCACGATTTGCCCACGCTGGCGGGATGGCAGGCGAGCGCCGATATCGAGGAACGCGCGGCATTGGGATTGTTCGACGCCCCGACCGCCCAGGCCGAGCAAAGGTCGCGGCGGGCGGCCATCGGTGCGTTGGAACGATTTGCCGGTAGCCTGGATCCCGCGGCCATCCATGCCAGGGTGGCGCAAACACCGTCGTTGATCGCCACGGCGCAGATCGAGGATCTGGCGGGAGAAGCCGTTGCCGTGAATTTACCGGGAACCGACCGCGAGCGGCCCAATTGGCGGCGGAAAATCGGGGTGCCGTTGGATCGGATTGATGCCGGGATTTTGGAGAAAATGGCGCAAGAACGCGGCCGGATGCGAACGGACGAGATCTCGTAGAATCGGGCCGGGGACGGTAGGGTTGGTCTTTGCATGATGTGAGGCTGCGGCATGATCGTTACCGTCTATGGCATCAAAAATTGCAGCACGGTGAAGAAGGCCCAGGATTGGCTGGATCATCACGCCATTGCTTATCAATTTCACGATTATAAACGTGTGGGCGTGGACGAAAAGCAGCTTGCCGCCTGGTGCGCGGAATTGGGGTGGGAGCGCGTGCTCAACCGCGCCGGCACGACATTTCGCGCATTGCCCGAGGCAGATCGGCAAAATTTGGATCGGGGTAAAGCGATCAGGCTTATGGCCGCGCAGCCTTCGATGATCAAACGGCCGATCGTGGATTTGGGATCGCGGCGCCTGTTGGGATTCAGTGCCGAACTGTATCAACAGAACTTGCTGTAGCAATTATCCCTGGCGCCGTAATTTTTCGTATTTTTTCAGTGCCCGCTCGCGCTTGATGGCGGAAAGTCGCTGGATCCAGAAGATCCCGTCGAGTTGATCGATTTCATGTTGCAGACAAACCGCCAGCCAGCCTGACGCGGTTTCGGTTTGGTGATGGCCAGCGATGTCCTGATAGGCGATCTCCAGTTCCTTGGGGCGCTCGATTTGTTCGGAGACGCCGGGCATCGATACGCTGCCCTCCTCGTTGCGCGCCATTTCCGAGGACGCCGCGATCAGCCTGGGGTTGATGTAGACCCGCGGGTCTTCCTTGGGCGCCAGTTCTTCCTCGGGTGTCAGCGCGATCAGCGCCACGCGGAGAGCGATGCCGATGTGTGGCGCGGTGATGCCAACGGCGGATACAGCCCGCATCGTGTCACGCAAATCATCGACCAAATCGGTCAGATTTTGATCGAAATCGGTGACCGCCGCGGCGGCCACACGCAGGCTCTGCGCGGGGAAAAATACCAGAGGACGAACGGCCATGAACCAACTTTCGATCAAATGCGACGCCGCTTCGCATAGACGCTTGCGGCAGATTTGGGAAGGCAGTCTGGATTTAGCGCATGATCGCCGCAGGTTGAATAACACGTAGGCGTGAATCATGCGCAAAAACAAAAAACTAGAGCACGTCCGTCGCACGTATCTGGTTCAACGTGATCCGAACGTGCTCTAGAGCATGATCGCCGCAGGTTGAATAACACGTAGGCGTGAATCATGCGTAAAAACAAAAAGCTAGAGCACGT
>JAJZHU010000286.1 GCA_021798375.1 Pseudomonadota bacterium
GTCCAATCGGGAATCGAGGAAGGTGCCAATCTGCTGCTGGGTGGCTATCGGCCGGTCGAGCCACCGTTGAACAAAGGCTTTTTCGTTCTACCCACGGTGTTCACCGGCGTGACGCAACAGATGAAGATCGCCCGCGAGGAGATCTTTGGGCCGGTGGCCTGCATCATGAAGTTCTCGGATGCCGACGACGTGGTCGCATTGGCCAACGACAACGACTATGGGCTCTGCGCGGGCGTGTTTACCCGGGATGTTCCCAAAGCTTTCCGCATGGGCAACGAACTTAATGTTGGTTCGTTTTTCATCAACACCCATATGCTCACCCCCGAAATGCCTTGGGGTGGCGGGGTGAAGCAGAGCGGTCTGGGCAAGGAAGGCTCGGTGGTCGGGTTGGAGGAATTCACCGAACTGAAGCTTATCTGTTTGGCGTTGGATCAGTGAGTGATTCGACAGAACATTGGTAAAATAAAGAAATTATACCAGACGGCGTAAAGTTTGACCCAGCTCTAGAGCACGTTCGGATCACGTTGAACCATACACGTGCGACGAACGTGCTCTAGCTTTTTGTTTTTACGCATGATTCACGCCTACGTGTTATTCAACCTGCGGCGATCATGCTCTAGCCCCGCCGTCATTGTGAGTTCTTGCGCGGCAATCCATCTTTCTTTCTTTTGCGGCCAGGAAAAAAGCGAAGATGGATTGCTTCGCAAGGACTCGCAATGACGACGTCACAAGGGTCAGTCTCTACGCGGTCTGGTATTAGTCTAGAGCACGTTCGGATCACGTTGAACCATATACGTGCGACGAACGTGCTCTGGCTTTTTGCTTCTTTTTTTCAAAAAAGAAGTTTCTTCGCTTCCCTCTAATTATCGCCGCCCGCGGCAATGCGATGCGCGGAAAAATTAAAGTTGAGAGTAACCCCCGCCGGGATCTGATCGGTGGCGGCGTAATCGCCCTGCCCCACGCCGAACGCGGTCCGATCGACCACGGCCTGCCCGTGAACCAGGGCCTTGTCGCCATCGATCCTCAGCGTGAAGCGCAGTTGCACCGGCTTTGCCGCACCCTTCAGCGTCAAAATGCCATCGGCAATGAACACATCGCCCTGTTTTTGGAAATGATTGGCGGTATAGACGGCCTTGGGAAATTTGCTGGTGTCGAACCAGTCGTCGGTCGGCAGGGTGGCGTCTTTTTGCGGATCGCCGGTTGAAATCGACGCCGGATCGACGGTGACGGTGATGCTGGAACGATCCAGCGCATTGGGGTCGAAACGGATATCGGCGGTCCACGCGGCGAATTGTCCATTGACCGGCTGGCCGGACCAGGAACTGCTGAAGGCAAGGCTGGAGCCTTTGTCAACGGCCCAATCGATCGAATTGGACGAGGGTTGCAAAGATTGCCCGGGCACGGTCGAAATGGCTCCGGCGCCAACGGGCGGCGATAGGACCGGCGTCGTCGCGGGCTTGTGGCCGCTGAAGACGCCATAGCCGGCGCCGATGCTGACAGCAAACGCAAGACCCAGGGCCAGGATCTTGAGATCGAAGATCGCGCCGCGCCTGACGCCGGGGACCATGCGCGACAATGTCGTGTCGCGATCGATCACCTGATGTTTTATGGCCCCTCCGATGTGCAGCGCCAGCAGAACATAGGTCAGCTTCACCAAGGCGCCGTGGCTGAATTCGCCCGCGGCGTGCCATAAATGCTTCGGCCCGGCCGCAAGTTCGGGCAATCCCGGAAGATGGGGCCATGGCACCACACCGTAAAGCAGGGTGGGAATGTTGGTTTTCGAGGCCGAAACCATGATCCAGCCGGTGATCGGCAAGCCGATCATGATCGCATAGAACAGCACATGAACGATGCCCGACAGGGATCTTTCCCAGCGATGCAGGCTCTCGGCCGGGGGCGGCGCCGGATGGATCAATCGCCAGGCCAGCCGGAGAAGGCTTAGCAGCAAAATACTGATGCCGACCGATTTATGCAGTTGAAAGACCATATAGGTCGTTGCGGATTTGACCGGCGTATCCATCCGCCAGCCCAGAATGATCTGAAATATGATAGCCAGCGCGATCAGCCAGTGGAGTGCAATGGCACCTGTCGAATAGCGATCGTCGCGTCTGACCATTGTTCGTCCCCTTGGAGCAATAAAATGCTCGTTAAAATATAGAATTAGCGCCTGATGACGCAGTTCATTCGAGCGGATCTGAAGTCATCAGGTTCTAACATTTTGAACATAATACGGGATGTCAAAGCGAGTTCAACCCTGCCGCAGGCGTCCGGATTCTTGGCGGCTTTAGATCGTCATTTCCAAAACACGGAATTGGGAGGACAATGCGGCGGCTTTGTCCCGCGACGTGGTGAATATTAACCAGTTAAACTGATATAACTAATAAGTCTCACTGATAATTATTGACACATGCAATTACCTATCATAACGTTTGTTGAATTGGGCGACGGCCATTTTCACCCACACGCCGGGCCCGAACCGATTACACGGGAAGGAGACGATAAATGCTCGATCAGAGCATCGTAGGACGGGAGTATGCCCCCTTCACCGTCGAGGTTGAAAAAGGGCGTTTGCGGGCCTTCGCCAAGGCCATCGGCGAGACCAATCCGGTCTATCTCGACGAAGCAGCCGCGCATGACGCGGGTTATCGTTCGCTGCCGGCGCCGCCGACCTATGCCTTCACCATCATGATGGACGCCGACCAGGGCTTTAAGGTGCTCGAGGATTTCGGCATCGACAAGGCGCGCACCGTGCACGGCGAGCAGGGCTTTGTTTATCACCGCGACATCTGCGCCGGCGACGTTCTCAGCGGCCGTCAGCGGATCGTCGAATTCGCCGAGAAAAAGGGCGGTGCGCTGCAGTTCATCACCACCGAGATCGCGCTGGTCAACCAGGATGGTCTGCCGGTGTGCGAACTGCGGCTGGTTATCGTCGTGCGCAACGGTTAGGAGGCGGAACCCATGGTTCGTTTCAAGGATATTCAGGTTGGCGACGCCATTCCCGCGTTGGTCAAACCGGCGCTCGATCGTGTGCAGATCGCCATGTTCGCCGGGGCGACCGGCGATTTCAACCCGATCCACATCGACGATCAGGCGGCGCAAGCCAACAAGCTGCCGGGCATCATCGCCCATGGCATGTTGTCGATGGCGTTCCTCGGCCAGTTGCTGACCAACTGGGCGCCGCAAAAGGCGCTGCGCGGATTTTCCACCCGTTTCACCGCCATGGCCTTTCCCGGCGACATCATTACCTGCCGCGGCGTGGTGAAGGCGAAAATCGAGGAAAACGGCGAGAATCTGGTGGATCTCGAACTTTCCGCGGTGAACCAGAAGGGCGAGCAAACGCTTGCCGGCAAGGCCCGTATCGCTCTGCCCTAAAGGATTTATATCAATGTCTTACAGTGCTGAAATTCCCTATGGCTGCTATTGGTCGACGCCGTTCGTGCGTTGGCAAGGCAGTTTCTCCCATCTCCACGCGATGGAATTCGCCGCCCATGTGGC
>JAJZHU010000287.1:0-3122 GCA_021798375.1 Pseudomonadota bacterium
CGAAACAATCGCCAAGGTCAGCGGGATCTTGATGGTAAAGCAAGTGCCCTGGCCGGGTGTGGTTTTCAGATCGACCGTGCCGCCGATTTTCTCGATGTTGGTTTTCACCACATCCATCCCCACGCCGCGCCCCGAAACGGCGGTGACGCTGGCGGCGGTGGAAAAACCGGGGTGAAAGATGAAACGTTGGATTTGCGCCTCCGGCATATTGGCCAGTTCGGTCTCGGAGGCAAGACCACGCGAGAGCGCCTTGGCGCGGATCATGTCAAGCGGCAGACCGCGGCCATCGTCGGAAATTTCAATGATGATATGACCGCCCTCGTGAAAGGCGTTCAGTTTGATATAGCCGGCGTCCGGTTTGCCGGCGGCGCGTCGCTGTTCGGGGGTTTCAAGCCCATGATCGCCACTGTTGCGCACCATGTGGGTCAGCGGATCTTTGATCAATTCAAGCACCTGGCGATCAAGCTCGGTCTCCGCGCCCAGCATGATCAGTTCGATCTTTTTGTTCAATTCGTGGCTGAGATCGCGCACCAGGCGCGGCAGTTTGTTCCACGCATTGCCGATCGGCTGCATCCGGGTTTTCATCACGCCTTCCTGCAGATCGGATGTGATGTGCGAAAGTCGCTGCAATGGAGCGGTAAAGGCGCCGCTTTCATTGCTGCGTGCCAGTTGCAGCAGTTGATTGCGGGTCAACACCAACTCGCTGACCAAGGTCATCAGATTTTCCAGCACATCGACCGTGACGCGGATGGTTTGGTTGGCGTTGCCGGCGTCGGCGACGGGTTCGGCGGTCGTGGCCGGCGTGGCGGCAGGCGGTGCTGGTTCGGGTTCCGCCACGCGGGCGGCGGCGGGCGGCGGCGCGGGCACGGGCGCCGGTGCGGGCTTTCCTTCGACCAGTGCATCGAGTGCGGCGATCAGGGCGGTATCGTCGCCTTGGGGTTCTTCGCCGTTCACGCCCAGCGCGGTGACGATTTCCTTCAGCCGGTCGAGCGTGTGCAACACGACGCCCACGGTTTCCACCGAGGCTTCCATCAGCCCGTCGCGTATTTTGCCCAGCACATTTTCACCGGCGTGGGCCACACGTTCAAGGCGCGCGAGCCCCAGAAAGCCGCATGTGCCTTTGACGGTGTGAACCAGCCTGAAGATCAGTGATAAAGTCGCTTGATCGCTTGGGTTGCGTTCAAGTTTGACCAACGCGACATCGAGTTCGGCCAAATTTTCATTGGTTTCGGTAAGAAAATCCGAGAGCAAGTCGTCCATGCACCAAATCCCGCGCCGGTTAAAATCGTTGCCGATGGTGCGCAGGAGTATGTGAGGAAACAGTAAACAGTCGATCGGTTTGGAAAATTTCCCCTCTGGGCAATTTTGCGGAGGGCTTCAGGCTTTGGCCAGACGCAACGGCGGCGGAACCGCGCCATTGGGGCCTGCCATCAGAAATTGTAGTTTCAGGCCGCTTTGTTGTGCGATGAGCACCGTCAGCGGGGCTTGCAGCGTGCGGCTGTCATGCAATGCCGGCCACGCCGATTCGGCATCGGCCACCAGGGCGGCGAATCCGTTGGGCCAGGCCGCATGGTTGCCGTCGATGGCAACCACCACCCCGTCGTTTTCGCTGCCGGACAGTGAAATATTGCCGCCGCGTGGCAGTGATTCGATGGCCAGCAGCGCCACATTCAGCACGCCGCGCGACATGGGCGCGCCCAGGGATCCTTGCAGGTGGTCCATTTGAAATGAAATTTTGCGTGCCTGCGGCACATCGACGCAATAGCCGCGGATCGATTGGGCATCCAATTCGGCCCCATCCACAGCCCAGGCCGCGCGAACAAAGCGCAACCTCGACAGCATCGCTTTGGCGGCATCCCTTGCGATTTCAAGCGCCTCCGCGGCATCGGGGCCACCATCCGACAGCATTTCCAGCGAGGCTGAAACTGTTCCAATCGGTCCCGCCATATCATGGCAAAGCCGGGCGGAGATAATCTCCGCTAGTTTGAGCTGGGCGGTCATGTTCTGTGCTCCTCATGGGATTCGCCACGCTATTGCCCACATTAGGTAAGGATAGAGTTACAAAATAGTTTCTTTGGCGCCCAATAGCCAAAGGCATCTGGTGATCCTATGTATTATTCATGTTAATGGGCAATCTTCTGAATTGGGGAAACAATGGCCGGGGCGGGGGAGCAATTTGAACCAGGACAATGGGTGCGGCTGCCCGCGCGGCCCGATTGGGGGCTGGGCCAGGTGCAATCGGTGGTGGGCGAGAAGGTGACGGTGAATTTCGAGGAAGCCGGCAAGGTGGTGGTCATGCTAGGCTCCGCGGTGTTGGAGCATGTGGAGTGACCATGAGCCGTATCGATCCGATCCCGCCCGCGCTGCCGGTGCCGTTGATAGATCAGTTTCAACGGGCGGTGACCTATGTGCGTCTTTCGGTTACGGATCGCTGCGATTTGCGCTGCGTCTATTGCATGGAAGAAAGCCCGCAGTTCTTGCCCAAGGCCGACGTGCTGACGTTGGAGGAAATCGAGCGTCTGGGCGCCGCCTTCATCCGTCTCGGCACGCGCCGGTTGCGTATCACCGGCGGCGAGCCCTTGACCCGGCGCAATGTGATGAGCCTGATCGAGGCATTGGGCCGGCGGTTGGGCAACGGGCTGGACGAACTGACCCTCACCACCAACGGCACGCGGCTGGTGGAATTTGCCCCCGCCTTGGCGGCGGCAGGGGTGAAGCGGATCAATGTCAGCCTCGATACGCTCGACCGCGCCCGCTTTGCCGCATTGTCGCGCCGCGATCAATTGCCGCAGGTATTGGCCGGCATCAAGGCTGCCGCCCATGCGGGGCTCAAGATCAAGATCAATACGGTGGCGCTGCGCGGCGAGAACGAGGATGAAATCGCGTCGATCCTGTCCTGGTGCGGCGACCATGGTTACGATTTATGTTTGATCGAAACCATGCCGCTGGGCGAGGTGGGGGTCGATCGCTGCGATCAATATCTGCCTTTGTCCTTGGTGCGGGAGAATTTGCGGCATCGGTTCACCTTGGATGAAACTTCCTATCGCACCGGCGGCCCGGCGCGCTATTTCGATGTGGCGGAAACCGGCACGCGCATCGGCTTTATCACCCCGATGACGCAT
>JAJZHU010000287.1:3132-3491 GCA_021798375.1 Pseudomonadota bacterium
GACGCATAATTTTTGCGAAAGCTGCAACCGCGTACGGCTGACTTGTACCGGCACGCTTTATCTGTGCCTGGGGCAAGACGACGCAGCCGAATTGCGTCCCTTGCTGCGCGCGGGCGCGGACGACGCAATTTTGGAAGATGCCATTCGCGCGGCGATCGCCCGCAAACCCAAAGGACATGATTTCGAGATTTCGCGCGGCGGTGCGGCGGTGATCGGGCGGGCGATGAGCCGGACGGGGGGGTAGAATCCTCTTTTATTCACCGGAGGATTCTACCCTCTATCGTTACACTTGTCTTCTGAACCAACTCAGCGGCTGCTCGCTGGTCAAGCCGGGTTGATAGGCCACTTTATAACGCGCC
>JAJZHU010000288.1 GCA_021798375.1 Pseudomonadota bacterium
AAATTCGACATGCGGATCGCTCCTTCGTATGTCTGATTGACTAATGAAATACCCCGGGCGCCAAATTGGCACTCGACGCCAGAGAGTGCCAGCTAGGTAAGTGTGGGCAGGCGCGAAGTCAAGGGATGAGTTGGCACTCTTGTCGCCAGAGTGCCAATGTCATAAAAAAATCAACGAGAAATCAACGTGGGAAAGAGTCTTCCTTTTTGAGAAAAAGAAGCAAAAAATTATTGATGATAATGGGTTAGCGTCCTCTGGACATCTCGTAGAGGGCGACCGTGGCGGCCGCCGAGACGTTCAGGCTTTCCATGCTGCCGGACATCGCCAATGCGGCCAGTTCGTCGCAGTTCTCGCGGGTCAGGCGGCGCATGCCTTCGCCCTCGGCGCCCAAAATCAATGCCACGCGGCGCTGTTTGAAATCGCCGCCGATCAGGGGCTTTGCCCTGGCGTCCAGGCCGACGCACCAAAAACCGGCGGCCTTCAGCGCCACCATGGTGCGCACCAAATTCACCGCGCGCAGCACCGGCACAAGTTCCAATGCCCCGGAAGCGGCCTTGGCCAACGCCCCGGTTTCTTCTGGCGCGTTGCGATCCTGCAAGACCACCGCCGCCGCACCAAATGCCGCCGCCGAACGCAGGATCGCGCCCACATTGCGCGGGTCGGTGACTTGATCGAGGATCAGAATCGGGCCGGAACGCTCCACCACCTGTTGCAGGCTGGGCGAAGGCAAGGCATCGGCCAACAGCGCGATGCCCTGGTGTACCGCCTCGCGCCCCAGCAAATGGTCGATGCGGCTGCGCTCGACCGCCTCGGGGCCGATTGCCCAGGGTGTGGCCACCTGGATGGCCAGCGCGGCGGCACCTTCCTCGGTCAACAGCAAACGGCGCAGGCGGCGGGCCGGATTTTTCATCGCCGCCACCACGGCGTGCAGGCCATAGAGCCAATGACCGCCCGATCCCGTGCCGGGGCTGCGGGCAATTTCAGAACGGTGCAGTTCGAGCCGGTTGCTGGTGCGCGGTGCTTCGGCCGGCGCCACGTCGGTGCGCGCGGTGTCGGTACGCGCGGCCGCGGGGCGCGCCGCGGCGGGACGGGCTGATGTGGGACGGGCCTCACCGTGGGGAGGCTTTTTGGGGCGGGGCGATTCGCCTCGTGGTCCCTCGCGGAATGGCTTGGGCGCCGCATTGGGGGCGGATTTGCCGCCCGTCTTGGAAAATTCGGGTTTGGACCCGCTGCCGGTGCGAACGCGGGGCTTGCCGCCTTCGGGATTGGCGGAATGGGGAGAGCTGGGCCGGGGGCCGGTGGGGTAACGAGTGCTGCGCATGGCGCGTGCTATAAGCGGGGCGGAGGAAATTTGCTATGGAAATGCAACGCATCTCCCCCACGCTTTTATGCACAAGCCAATTGACAAGCGTGCGCAGGAGAATTACGTCAGCGCACCCAAGGCGGAGGGGTGCCCGAGTGGCTAAAGGGGAGGGACTGTAAATCCCTTGGCTAGCGCCTACGTTGGTTCGAATCCAACCCCCTCCACCAACCTTCGTCTCGCTTTGTTTCGGCTAAATCTTCTGCGCGTTTCTCCAAATCTGCTATAAGTTTCCGGGCACGCGGGTGTAGCTCAATGGTAGAGTTCCAGCCTTCCAAGCTGGCTGTGCGGGTTCGATCCCCGTCACCCGCTCCAATTGTTTTTTGCGCGCAAACACAAGATTAGAGCCTTTTTTCCGTTCAGAGGCTTGACTTTCGTCGCCACACATTCTTTCTACGCCATCCGCGCAACCAACCGACGCGCCTTGCAGTGCGAATGGTTGGGGCAGGCTTAGGGGTGTAGCTCAATTGGCTAGAGCGCCGGTCTCCAAAACCGGAGGTTGCGGGTTCGAGACCCTCCACCCCTGCCAGCGGATAGGCGTTGCCCCAGCGGGTCTTGCCTAAGTGGGCCTTGCCATAAGTGGGACTTGCTAAAAGTGAGACTTGCTAAAAGTGGGACCTGGGCATCTTTGGTTTGGAATGGGTAACTGACGTGGCGTTCGATCCGGTTAAGTATTTGCAGGATGTTAAAAGCGAGGCTGGGCGGGTGCGCTGGCCTACTCGCAAAGAAACACTTGTGACCACCGGCATGGTGTTGACCATGGCCGTGTTGGCTGCGATTTTCTTGTTTTCGGTCGATCAGGTGTTCGCATCGATCGCGAGTATGTTTTTTGCTAACAAACGCTAGGGAATCCCGGAACATGGCCAAGCGCTGGTACGTGGTGCACGTCTATTCGGGCTTTGAAAAGAAAATCGCCCAACAATTCAAGGAACAGGCCATCCAGCAAGGCCTGGGCGACCTGATCGACGAGGTGTTGGTGCCTTCGGAAGATGTGGTGGAAGTCCGCCGCGGCCAAAAGGTGAACTCCGAACGCAAGTTCTTCCCCGGCTATGTGCTGGTGAAGATGGAGCTGACCGACGACACTTGGCATTTGATCAAAGACACCCCCAAGGTTACCGGCTTTCTGGGCACCAAAACCAAACCGACGCCAATTACCCAGGCCGAAGCCGATCGCATCATGCAGCAAACCCAGGAAGGCGTGGAACATCCGCGTCCCTCGATCGTGTTTGAAGTGGGCGAACAGGTCCGCGTCTGCGATGGCCCCTTCACCAGCTTCAACGGCACGGTGGAAGATGTGGACGCCGACAAGGGCCGCCTCAAGGTCAGCGTCTCGATCTTTGGCCGCGCCACACCGGTGGATCTGGAATTCAATCAGGTCGAGAAGCTTTAAGAATAGTTGGTGTTATAAAAAAGCCCCATCGGTTTGGCCGATGGGGCTTTTTTTGTTTAAGGCCTTTGCGTAAACGGTGACGATCATCCGAATCTTGGTGACACGATAAACTTCAGGTCCGCGTTTTGACACTCGCCAGGGACGCGGCCATCATGCGGGGAAATCCGGTTGCCATAACGTCTGGAATTTCCATGACCGCCCCCAATATCGCCCGTTTGCATATCTCCCTCCCCGGCACCAACCCGTTGATCTGGCGGCGGGTCGATGTGGCGTTGTCGGTCACGTTGCAGGACCTGCACGACGTTATCCAGGCCGTGTTGCCGTGGGAAGATTGCCATTTGTTCCAGTTTGAAATCGGCGATGCGATCCATGGTCTGCCCGATCCTGAAGCGGGTGCGGATGCCGATCTAAACGATGTCGCCGCGACCAGGCTTGAGTCCATCGTTGCGGCGGGCGTCGTGAAATTCACCTATATCTATGATCTCGGCGATGATTGGCGGCACGATGTGGCCATCGAATCGCTTGCCCACGCCGTGCCCAAGGTGAAGTATCCGCATTATATCGACGGCGCCCATCGCGCCCCGCCCGAGGACGTGGGCGGGGCGCCGGGGTTTGCGCGGTTTCTGAAAACCATCGCCAAAGGCAGCAAAGCCGCGCGCGGCGAATTGTTTGATTGGTATGGCGGCGAATATGATCCCGGCGAGATCGACCGCGATGAA
>JAJZHU010000028.1 GCA_021798375.1 Pseudomonadota bacterium
GATTTCGCCCCGCTTTCTGGAACGACGCATGGGGGAGGATTGGCTGGAGATTGATTACAGCTTTGCTCGCACTGGCGGAAAGCAGCCATTGGGCGAGGCGGTGATCATGGGCATGCGGCAAACCAGCGCGAACGCGCCGGCCCATCGCGATCTGATGACGATTCGCACCGAGTATCCCTATCAGACGCTGCGCATCTGGACCTCCGGCGACGAGCCGGTGATGCATCTGTGGATCGCCTACACGCCTGTCGATACGGCGCAGACATTCAACCGCACATTTGGTCTTCTCTCGGTAAGGCGGCCAAAGATCCCCGGTTTGTTGGATTTGGCCTGGCCGTTGTTGATCTGGTTCACCGAGGGCATCTTCGCCGAAGATCGCGAGATCGTGGAGTTGGAGCAGGCCGCCCACGATAGCCAGGGCGGCGATTGGAACCACGAGTCATTTTCCGCCATTCGCGACCTGCGTGCACTGCTGGCCGCCAACGGCCAGCCAATCACGCCGTCGGCCCCGCCGTCACCCAGTTCTTGTCGGGCTTGATCGCGCAAAAAAGAAAGCCCCATCAAGCGGTTGGGCTTGATAGGGCTTGCTTTGAAGGCCGCGCTGGCTCCCGGAGTAGGACTCGAACCTACGACCGAGCGATTAACAGTCGCTAGCTCTACCAACTGAGCTATCCGGGATCGGCGCGGGACGCCCCTATAGCCCGGGGGGGAGAGGTTCGTAAACCCCCCAAACGCAAAAAACTCTATCGAACGAATGATGGCGGAAAACATCGCAAACGGTCTTGCGTCGCGCTGCATGCTGTCATAGAAGATGCGCCCACCGTCCATGGCAGGTTTGTCTGGGTGGTGGTTACGAGATGGGGCTCTGTGGCGGAACGGTAGACGCGGCGGACTCAAAATCCGCTCTCTTCGGAGGTGCCAGTTCGAGTCTGGCCAGAGCTACCAATCTCGTATCGGGTGCTACCAATCTTGTATCGGGTGCTACCAATCTCGTGTTGCCAATCTTTTTACGGCCATTTCACCGTGGGCGGCAACGACATCAGGATCGCTTCGGTATTCCCGCCGGTCTTCAAGCCAAACAACGTTCCCCGATCGTGGATAAGGTTGAATTCCACATAGCGGCCACGGCGGATCAATTGCTGTTCGCGCTGTTCTTCCGTCCAGGGCAGATGCATCCGTTCGCGGATCAGGCGCGGATAGATTTCGGCAAAGCAGGAACCAACGTCGCGGGTAAAGGCAAAGTCGGCCTCGGCGTCGCCGGAGGCCAGACGGTCGAAGAAAATTCCGCCCACGCCGCGCGGTTCGTCCCGGTGCGGCAGGAAGAAATAGCGGTCGCACCATTCCTTGAAGCGCGGATAATAAGCAGGGTCGTGCTTGTCGCAGGTGGCTTTCAACGCGCCATGGAAATCCCTGGCGGCCTGGGCGGTGTCCGCGCCGTCCATGAAGGTTGGGGTCAGATCGCCGCCGCCGCCGAACCAGCCTTGGGTGGTGACCAGCATTCGCGTGTTCATGTGCGCGGCCGGCACCAGCGGGCTTTGCATGTGCGCGACTGTGCTGATGCCGGTGGCAAAGAATCTTGGATCTGCTTCGGCGCCGGGGATTTGCGCCGCGAATTCGGGGCTGAAGCGGCCGAACACCGTCGAAATATTCACCCCGACCTTTTCAAACACCCTGCCGCGCATCACGCTCATCACCCCGCCGCCGCCCGGACTGCCGTCCTCGGTGGGGCGCTGCCAGGGCTTTTGCTCGAATCGACCGGGCGGCAAATGGCCGAGATCGCCGGTGTATTCGTCTTCGATGGCGGTGAATTGGGCGCAAATTTGGTCGCGTAGCGAAGCGAACCAGGTCTCGGTGCGTTGTTGCAAAGCAACATGCGGCATAATCTTTACATTCATTTTGCGATTTTGGAGCTTTTTAGTGGTTATTGGCAAGCCGTGTGATGTTGCGGTTATCCGGATCATTACCTAGTATGCCAATCGTGGTGGGGAAACCCTCGTCAGGGTCAGGGTACGTATGTGCCTTGATTCTCAATTACATCAGAGGGCATGATGGCCGATAGCTCAGCCTCGGTGGGGCATAGTTCAGACGACGGCGTTACAAAACGCGATTTTTTAGCACTGCTAGCCAGTGCCGGTGCTGCGGTGACGGTTGGCGCGATTGCCTGGCCATTGATCGACAGCATGAATCCAGCCGCCGATACGCTGGCGGTTTCCGCGGTGGAAGTCGATCTTAAGCCAATTCTTCTTGGGTCTGGCATCACGTTGCTTTGGCGTGGCCAACCGATCTTCGTGCGTTATCGTACGCCCGCGGAGATCAAGGAGGCGCAAGATACGCCGATGGCGGACTTGATCGAGCCGCAAGAAGACAGCGCGCGGGTGAAGCCGGGGCACGACCAGTGGCTGGTGCTGATCGCCGTATGCACCCATTTGGGTTGCATCCCGTTGGGCAACAAGCTTGGCCAAAAACGTGGCGATTGGGGCGGTTATTACTGCCCCTGCCACGGCAGCCAATACGATACCTCGGGCCGTGTAAGGCACGGGCCGGCGCCGCTTAATCTGTGGGTGCCACCCTATGCTTTTGAATCCGACACCAAAATCAAGATTGGCTAAAGGAACCGGCTCAGATGTCTGGACTCTTTAAGAGTGAAATTAAAAATCCGGTAATCAACTGGATCGATTGCCGCCTGCCGCTGTTTACCATGATGAGTAAGGAATACGGCAGTTTCCCCACGCCGAAGAATTTCAATTACTTTTGGAATTTCGGCGCGCTGGCGATGGTCAATCTGGTGATCATGATTCTCACCGGCGTTTTCCTGGCGATGAATTATACCCCCAACACCACCATGGCGTTTGCCTCCGTGCAGCATATTATGCGCGACGTGAACTATGGCTGGTTGCTGCGTTATGCCCACGCCAACGGCGCTTCGATGTTCTTCATCGTGGTCTATATCCATATTTTCCGTGGGCTTTATTACGGCTCCTACAAGGCGCCGCGCGAATTGCTGTGGCAATTGGGCGTGGTAATCATGCTGTTGATGATGGCGACCGCCTTCATGGGCTATGTGCTGCCTTGGGGCCAGATGAGCTTCTGGGGCGCCAAGGTGATCACCAGCCTGTTCAGCGCCTTCCCGGTGGTGGGTCAACCGATCGTAACCTGGCTGTGGGGTGGTTTCTCGGTGGATAATCCCACGCTGAACCGCTTTTTCAGCCTGCATTATCTGTTGCCGTTTGTCCTCGTCGGGGTGATTTTTCTGCACATCGTGGCGTTGCACATCACGGGATCGAACAACCCGCTGGGTGTCGAGGTAAAGGGCCCCGCCGATACCCTCCCGTTCCACCCGTACTACACGGTAAAAGACAGCGTGGGCATCTGCGTATTTCTGATCGTGTTTTCGGTGTTGATATTCTTCGCCCCCAATTACCTTGGGCACGTCGATAACTATATCCCGGCCAACCCGCTTTCGACCCCCGCCGACATCGTGCCTGAATGGTATTTCTTGCCGTTCTATGCGATTTTGCGTTCGGTGCCGAACAAGTTGCTCGGCGTTCTGATGATGTTCTCTTCGATCGGCGTGTTGTTGGTGATCCCCTGGCTCGACACCAGCAAGGTGCGCTCGTCCCGTTTCCGCCCGGTGTATCGTCCGTTCGTCGCCTTCGTGTTGCCGATCTGCCTGGTGACGCTGGGCGAAGTCGGCGCGCATTCTCCGGTTGGCATCTGGGTGATTCTGGGCCGCGTCGCCACGGCCTATTACTTCTTCCACTTCCTTGTGTTGATGCCGGTGTTGGGCAAGCTCGAAACCACATTGCCGTTGCCCGAGAGCATCAGCGAAGCCGTGTTGAAAGCCAAAACTTTAAAAAAAGCGGAGGCCGTCTGATGCGTATCGCTCGTATTGCTCTCATGGGCGCATTGTTGGGCGCCTTGGTTCACACGGCGCCGGCCCGTGCTGAAGTCGCGGCGCAGAGTTGGAGCTTCGACGGTCCCTTCGGCACCTATGACCGCGCATCGTTGCAGCGCGGCTATCAGGTCTATAGCGAGGTCTGCTCGAACTGCCACTCGCTGAAATACCTGTCTTATCGCAATCTCGAAGACATCGGGTTGTCGGAAACGCAGGTGAAGGCCATCGCGGCCGCAGCCACCGTTCCTGGCGACATGGACGAAAACGGCACGGTGCACGATCGCGGCGGTTTGCCCTCGGATCATTTCCAGCCGCCGTTCCCCAATGACAACGCGGCGCGTTTTGCCAATAATGGGGCATTGCCGCCGGATCAATCTTCCTTGGTGAATGCCCGCGACGATGGTCCGGATTATATTTATGGCGTCTTGACTGGCTATGTTACACCGCCGGCCGGCTATATAGTGCCCGATGGCATGAACTATAATGCCGCTTTCCCGGGCCACAATATCGCCATGCCGCAGCCGCTGCAGGACGATCAGGTGACCTATACCGACGGCACCAAGGCGACATTGCAGCAAGAATCACATGATGTGGTGACCTTTCTGACCTGGGCCGCGAACCCGGAATTGGAACAGCGCAAGCGTATGGGCGTGCATGTGATCTTCTTCCTGATTTTGCTCACCGGCGTGGTTTACGCGCTGAAGCGCAAGATTTGGGCTGCGGTTCACTAAGCCCGTCCAAACAAACAAAAAGGGCCAGTGGCGAAAGTCACTGGCTTTTTTTTGGACTGCGCGGACACGCCAAAACTTTTATTGATCAGAACGGGACTCACATGGACGCGGTGATTGGGGTTATCGGCGGGTCGGGGATTTACGACATTCCAGGACTTGAGGAAAAACAATGGCGGACAGTCGAAACGCCTTGGGGCGCTCCCTCGGATCAGTTGCTGTTTGGCATGTTGGGCGACGTTCAATGCGTGTTTCTGCCGCGTCATGGGCGTGGCCATCCGACATCGCCCAGCCATTTGAATTATCGCGCCAACATTGATGCGCTGAAGCGCGTGGGCGTGACGGACGTGATTTCACTGTCCGCTGTGGGATCGCTGCGCGAGGAATTGCCGCCGGGGCGGTTTGTCATCGTCGATCAATTCATCGACCGCAGTTTTGCCCGCGAAAAATCCTTTTTCGGCGAGGGTCTGGTGGCGCATGTGTCGGTGGCGCATCCGGTGTGCGCGCGTCTGGGCGATGTATTGGAAGCCGCCTGTCAAGACGAGGGTGTCGATGTGGCGCGCGGCGGCACCTATCTGGTGATGGAAGGTCCGCAATTTTCCACCAAGGCCGAGTCGGAATTATATCGTTCCTGGGGATGCAGCGTGATCGGCATGACCAATATGCCGGAAGCCAAACTCGCCCGCGAAGCCGAGCTTTGCTATGCCACCATCGCCATGGTCACCGATTTCGATTGCTGGCACCCGGAGCATGATCACGTCACGGTGGATGCGGTGGTGAAAGTGCTGGCGGGTAACTCCGACCGTGCGCGCGGGTTGGTGACGGCGACGGTGCCAAAGCTGGCCGGGCCGCGCGCGATGTGCCGTTGCGGCTGCAATAATGCGCTTGATTACGCGTTGATCACCGCGCCCGATGTCCGTAATGCGGAATTGGTGGCCAAGCTCGATGTGGTGGCTGGCCGGGTGTTGTAATCTGGATAGCCGGAGTTCGTGATGTCAAAATTCGTTTGGTATGAACTGATGGCGTCGGATCCTGTTGCGGCCGCGCGGTTTTATGGCGATGTGATCGGTTGGGGGGCGCAGGCCTTTGGCGCCGATTATACCCAGATGCTGGCGGGCGGGCAGGCCGTGGCCGGCATCATGCCGATGCCCGATAAAGCCAAATCGATGGGGGTACGTCCCGCCTGGGTCGGCTATTTGGGCGTGCGAGATATAAATGCCGCCCTGGACGAGTTGCGCGCTGCGGGCGGTGCTATTTACCGCCCGGCCTATCATGTTCCCTCGATCGGCTGGATGGCGGTGGTGGCCGATCCACAGGGCGCGATGTTCATGCTGATCGCACCCGAAGGCGCGGGAGAATTGCCCAATCTGATCGATCCGGGCCATATCGGCTGGCACGAGCTTTATGCCAACGACCGCGATGCCGCATTTGAATTTTACAGTGGGTTGTATGGTTGGACGAAAGCCGGCGCCGTCGATTTGGGGGCGGATGGAATCTATCAATTATTCGCCACAGGCGCGCATCCGGTGGGCGGGATGATGAACAAGCCCGCGCATTTCCCGGCGCCGCATTGGTTGTATTATTTCAATGTCGATGATGTGGTGCAGGCTTTGGTGCGCGCCGTTGCCGGCGGCGGGAAGATGTTGAACGGGCCGGAGGAGGTTCCGGACGGGAGCATCATCGCGCAGGCGCTGGACCCACAGGGAGCGGTGTTTGCGTTGGTAGAACGGAAGAAATAAAAGAAGACGCTCTTCCTTACCCCTCCTGTAACGCATCTTTCAAAATCTCAAGCTCCAACCAGCGATGTTCCAACTCCACCAATCTGTTTTCGGCGCTGGCAAGCTCCGCCGTCAGCTTGTTGAATCGCGGTTGGTCCTTGGCGTATAGGTTCTGATCCGCCAGGGCAGTGTGGAAACGTGCAATCAGCGCCTGGAGTTTTTCAACCTCACCCGGCAGCGAGTTCAGCGCATGCTGATCCTTGAAGCTGAGTTTCTTGGCCGATTTTTCGCGCGGTTTCTGCGGTGCCGTGCGTGTCGCCGCAACCGGCGCCGTACTTTCAGGTTGCCGCCGCTGCAACAACATATCGGAATAGCCGCCGGCATATTCGATCCATGTGGCCTCGTGATCCCAGGCCAGCGTCGATGTTACCACGCGGTCGAGAAAATCGCGGTCATGGCTTACCAGCAGTACTGTGCCGGGATAATCGGCCAGCAATTCCTGCAACAGATCGAGCGTTTCCAGATCGAGATCGTTGGTTGGCTCATCAAGCACCAATAAATTCGACGGCTGCGCCAATGCCACGGCAAGCAACAAGCGTCCGCGCTCGCCACCCGATAGCACGCTGACCTTGGTGCGGGCCTGTTCGGGGCGGAACAGAAAATCTTTCATATAGCCGATCACATGACGGCGTTCATTGCCCACCTGCACCATATCGCCGCCGCCGCCGGTAAGTGTATCGACCAGGGTGGCGTTGGGGTCGAGTGCCGCGCGTTGCTGATCCAGCGTGACCATTTGCAAATTTGTGCCGATGGTGACGCTGCCTTGATCGGGCTGCAAACTTCCCGTGAGCATTTTGAGCAAAGTGGTTTTGCCCGCGCCGTTGTGACCCACGATGCCCAACCGGTCGCCGCGAATGACGCGCAAATTCAGATCGCGCACGATTGGGCGCTCGGCGTAGGATTTCCACACATGATCGGCCACCGCGACCAGTTTGCCTGATACGTTGCCTTCCTGCGACGACATTTTCAGCGTGTCGCCGCTGCGCCGTGTTTCGCGTTTCAGCGCACGCAGATCGGCCAATTCGGACACCCGCCGCACGTTGCGTTTGCGCCGCGCGGTAACGCCATACCGCATCCAATGTTCCTCGCGCACAATCTGACGGCCCAGCTTGTGAAATTCGCGCTCCTCTTCGTCGAGCACTTCGTCGCGCCAGGTTTCGAAATGGGCAAAGCCGCGATCGATGCGCCGCGTGCGGCCATTGTCGAGCCACACGATCGAGCGCGAGAGATTGGACAGCAAACGCCGGTCATGCGAGATCAGCACCATGCCGGCGCGCGAACTGGAAAGTTCTTCTTCCAGCCATTCGATGGCCGGCAGATCGAGATGGTTGGTCGGTTCGTCGAGCAGCAGCAGATCGGGATCGGGCGCCAATGTCCAGGCCAGCGCCGCCCGGCGCGATTCCCCACCCGACAGATGGCGCGGTGCTGCGTTGGGATCCAGCCCCAATTGCCCGATCAGCGTGCGCGCCCGGTTTTCGTCGCCGGTGGGGCCAAGGCCCGAGAACACGTAATCCATCACCGATTTATGGCCCGAAAGATCGGGTTCCTGCGGTAAATAGCGCACCGAGGTGCCAGGCTGCAAAAAGCGCGTGCCGGAATCCTGTTGGATCAGCCCGGCGGCGAGCTTCAGCAGCGTCGATTTGCCGCTGCCGTTGCGACCCACCAGACAGATGCGCTCGCCCGCCCCCACGCCGATTTCGGCGCCGGCCAGCAGCGGTTGGCTGCCCAGAGCGAGGTGAATGTCTTGCAGCAATAATAGGGGAGGGGCCATGCGCCCCATTTGCCCCGGATTGACGCGCGATACAAGGGAAGGAAGGAAGAAACTTCCGCCTACCCTGCCACTTCGTCAACAAACACCTGGAAATTGGCCAAAGTATTCGCGCCGAAAGTGTTGCTGATGGCCACATCGGCGCTGTCGCGGCCGCGGGCGATCAACACGCGGCCGATGCGCGGGATATTGTTCCTGGCGTCGAAAATATACCAATGGCCGCCCAGATAGGCCTCGAACCAACCGGCAAAATCCATCGTGCCATAGGGTGGCGGGGTGCCGATGTCGCCCAGATAGCCGGTGCAATAGCGGGTCGGAATATTCATCGCACGGCAAAAAGTGATCGCCAGATGGGCGTAATCGCGGCATACGCCCCTGCGTTCGTTAAAGACTTCAAACGCGGTTTTGGTCGGTCGGGCGTGTTCATAGCCGAACGTGATGTGGTTATGCACAAAATCGCAAATGGCCTGCACGCGGCCCCATCCTTGTGGGCTGTGTTCAAACAGATTCCACGCAATTTGCGATAGCAGATCGGTTTCGCAATAGCGGCTGCCCAGCAAGAAAATCAGCGTTTCTTCCGGCAGATTCTGCACCGGGATTTGCCAGGCATTGGGCTCGACCACGTCAACCAATCCGGTGTCGCGCACCAACGCGCTGGTATGTATGCGAATTCTTCCCGCCGGCGCCACAATCCGGGTGCACCAATTGCCGAAACCGTCGCGATAAGCGGTCATGGGAACGGCGGGATCGGTGATCAGATAATCGGGCTCGATAATATCAGACGCACGGGTGTAATGAATATTCAGCGTTAGGATCATAGGCGTCGGCTGCGGGCAGTCGTAAACTATTTCATAGCCGACACGTATTTTCATTTGCGGGGGCTTTCGCTGCGGAGGAAAGCGAGAAGCTGCTTCCGTCCCCAAAGGATCATCTTCGCAGGTGCAGCGTCAAGCGCCGAATGGCGTTTTGGCGATTTTTCTTGCAAAAATTTGCGATGCTTCTATCAAGAGCGCCAATCGGCACTTTTCGGCCGAGGTTTAGTGCCTGTTACCGCGTTTCGTCTCACCACGTTTCGTTGCCTTGGTGCCCCCTCATAGAAAAGCAATTCGGTTCGCACCGTGTGAATCGCCGGGCATAAAGGAGAGACAAATGTCGCAAGGCACTGTCAAATGGTTTAATGCTCAAAAGGGCTTCGGCTTCATCCAGCCTGACGATGGCTCGAAAGATGTGTTCGTGCATATTTCGGCCGTGGAACGCGCTGGCATGGGCCATCTGAACGAAGGCCAGAAGGTCAGCTTCGACCTCGAACGCGGCCAGCAGGGCAAGGTTTCGGCCGGCAATCTGCGCGCGATCTAAAGAATTCGCCGGGGGTGTAAGCACGCCCCCGGTTGTTTTTTGCTTCTTTTTTACAAAAAGAAGATATTTCCTCACTTCTTCCTAAATATCACCGTCCCCAATGGCGGCAGCGTCACGCGCAGCGCCGCCGGTTGATCGTGGCTCGGCGTATCCATCGCCGTCACCATTCCCACATTCCCCACGTTCGATCCGCCGTAAATCGCCGCGTCGGTGTTTAGAATTTCCTCCCACGGTCCGGCCTCGGGCACACCGATGGTGTAACCTTCGCGCGGGATGGGGGTGAAATTGCAGATCACCAGCAACACCGGATCGCCCGGATGGCTTTTGCGCAGGAAGGCGAACACGCTTTGGGCGCGATCATCCAGCACGATCCAATGGAAGCCCCAATGCGCGCAATCGGTGCGATGCAGGGCGGGTTCATCGCGGTAAACGCGGTTCAGATCGCCCACCAACCGCTGTACGCCTTGATGCGGGGCGTGTTCCAACAGCCACCATTCCGGGCCGCGATCGTGGTTCCATTCGCTGGTCTGGGCAAATTCGCCGGTCATGAACAGCAGTTTCTTGCCCGGATGCGCCCACATAAAGCCGTAATAGGCGCGTAGATTGGCGAAGCGCTGCCACTCGTCGCCCGGCATCCGCCCGACCAACGATCCTTTGCCGTGTACCACCTCGTCGTGCGACAGCGGCAGCACGAAATGCTCGGAAAAGGCATAGATCAGGCCAAAACTGAGATCATGGTGATGATAACGCCGCCATTCGCTGCGTTTTTCCATATAGCGCAGCGTGTCGTTCATCCATCCCATGTTCCATTTGTAATGGAATCCCAACCCGCCGTCGTCGGGCGGACGCGAAACGCCGGGCCAGGATGTGGATTCCTCGGCGATCAGCACCGCACCTGGCACGCGCTGCCGTACCACGCGGGAAAGTTCGCGCAGGAAATCGATGGCCTCCAGGTTTTCGCGGCCGCCGTATTTATTGGGGATCCATTCGCCTTCGGCGCGGCTGTAATCACGATAGAGCATCGAGGCCACCGCATCCACCCGCAGCCCATCGGCGTGATAGCGTTGCAACCAGAATAACGCCGAGGCGATCAGAAAATTCTTCACTTCGTTGCGCGCCAGATTGGTGATCAGCGTATTCCAGTCCGGGTGATAACCCTCGCGCGGGTCGGCGTGTTCATACAGTGGCGTGCCGTCGAACATCGCCAGCCCATGTGCGTCGGTGGGGAAATGCGCGGGCACCCAATCCAGAATCACGCCCAGGCCCGCCTCATGCGCGGCATCGATGAAAAAGGCGACATCGGCCGGCGTGCCAAGTGCGGCTTGCGGCGCGAATTGCCCCAGCGGCTGATAGCCCCACGAGCCGCCGAACGGGTGGTTCATGATCGGCATCAGCTCGATATGGGTAAAGCCGAGGTCTTTGGCATAGGGGATCAGATGCCGGATCAGATACAGCCAATTGGCGCCATCCGGCCCGTGCCACGATCCGGCATGGACTTCATAGATCGAAATCGCCGCGTCGGGCGCCTGGCGGGCGGCGCGCGTTTGCAACCAGTCCTCGTCGTGCCAGCAAAAGGGGCGTGGATCCGCCACCACCGATGCCGTGCCGGGGGCAGCTTCGGCCTGCCAGGCCATCGGATCGGCCTTCCAGGGCAGAATGCCGTGCGCGCCCAGGATCTCGAATTTATACAAACAGCCCGGTCGCAGCCGGGGGATGAAAATCTCCCAAACCCCAGGGCCAAGCCGTTTGCGCATCGGGTGGCGGCGGCCGTCCCAATTATTGAACGTGCCGACCACGGAAACCCGCCGTGCATTGGGCGCCCACACGGCAAAGCGCACGCCGGCCACGCCTTCGACGGTCATGGCATGGGCGCCCATTACCTCGCCTAATTCCCAATGACGGCCTTCGGCGATCAGATAGATATCCAGATCGCCCAGCAGCAGCGGAAAGCCGTAGGCGTCCTCGGTTTCCCAAATCGTGCCGTCTGAATTGACCCGAAACAGATATCTGGGCGATCCCTTGATGCCGCCCGACCAGAATCCTTCCGCGTGAACTTTTTCCAACGTGGCGAGGCGTTCGCCGGTTCGCGGGTCGATCAGATGCACGCTGATGGCGTCGGGGATAAAGCAGCGCACGGCAAGCCCGCCAGGCACATGATGCGGCCCCAGGATCGAAAACGGATCTCCATGCTCGGCACGAACGATGGCGTTGATATCGCTCAGGGCCGGCAGGTCTTCGATCATTTTAACCCTCGTCGAACGTGCGTTTATAGGTCCGAAGGTTAAGCCCAGTTGCGCCGTGGCGATAGAGGGACGAGACAATCCGCGCGCGGGAAGGATTCTTTTGGCGAAAATAGCGGGCGATAACATCCTGATTGTCTTATCTTTACACTAGCCGCTTGAATTTGATGATAAAAACCCCACTTACGGCACGGCTGAACCGCGTAACAGGGTCGATAAGGCCTAAAATGGGAGCGTGCGATGAGACAATTTCAGATCCGCCTGATGGCGGTGGTTCTTGGTGCTTTGGTGGCGGCACCGGCGTGGGCGGCTTCGTCGGTTTGTCTGCGTGGTTACCAGATCAGCGACACGGAACGCCCCAACGACAATACCATTTTGTTCCACATGAACGATGGCAGCACCTATAAAGTGCACACGGTGGGCCAATGCGTTGGTTTGGCGATGGATTCCGAAGGCTTCACCTTTATGCCCACCGATCCCGGCAGCGACGAATATTGTTCGAATTTGGTGACCATCCGGTTGAACACCACCCATTCCGTGTGTTTGTTGGGCGACTTCGTGAAGTTGCCGAAGAATGCCCCACCGAAGTAGGAAACCCATTTCATCCAAAAATGGATTTCCGGCCTGTTTTTTTATCATTTTTCGGCCGGACTTGGCGCGGGTTTTTCTTGCCCGATTCGCCCAAATGGGATAAGGGCTTACGTTCGATTGTTCGGGAGACGCCTTAGGTATGGCCGCCAAGTGTATTGTGCAGCGCAATATCGTCTCGTTGTTGTTGCTGGCGCTGCTGGCCGCGTGTGCAACGCACACGGCGCGGATCAGCCCCACGCAGGAAGCGGTAAAATATCAAGAGGTCGCCAAAAACAACTACACCCCGCCGGGGCCGCCCTCTGATCCGTGGGGACCCTATATCGTGGAAGCATCGGCGCGCTTTGATGTGCCGGAACGCTGGATTCGTCGCGTGATGCAGATGGAATCCGGCGGCAACGAATATATCAATGGCCATCTCACCACCTCGCGCACCGGGGCGATGGGGCTGATGCAGGTGGAACCCGGCACCTACGACAGTTTGCGGGCGCAATATCATCTGGGCGGCGATGCCTATGATCCGCATGACAATATCCTTGCCGGCACGGCCTATCTGCGGCAGCTTTACGATATGTATGGCACGCCCGGTTTCTTGGCCGCCTATAATGCCGGGCCGAACCGTTTGGCGGAATATCTCGCCGGGCAGACAAATTTGCCCGATGAAACAAGGCATTATGTGGCGGTGATCGGCTCCGGCTTGGGGGGCGATCTGCCGCGCAATCGTTCTCCCAACGACGAGTTGGCCTATAATTTCATCCCGGTGAACATCCCTTCGGGCCGTCGCCGCCGCGGTGCGGTGATGATGCTGGCCTCGAATGGCGACGGCGCGCCGCCGCCGGTTCAGGGGCGTTCCGTGGTTGGGGGCGTGGCCCGTTCCGAGCTCGCGCCGCCTGTGCCGCCGATGCCGCCCCGCGCTTCGCAGCCGCGATATGCCGCGGTCACGCACCATGGCGGCGGACTGGGATTTGTTTCCAACGCCTACGCCGATACACTGGCGCCGTCTGAACAGCGTGGCGGTTCGGCCAATTGGTCGATCCAGGTCGGAGCGTTTGCCAATCCGCTGTTGGCACGGGCCGCAACCGTGGCGGCAAGGCAGCAGGCGCCGTCTCATCTGGCTCATGCTTTAACGGTCATCGGCAGCGTGGAGCATGGTTCGCGCACGGTTTACCGGGCACGTCTGGCCGGATTGACCCGCGAAGCGGCGCAAAATGCGTGTGATAGACTGGCGCGGACACATAATTCCTGCATGGTGGTCTCGCCCGACAGCGATTCATGATGTCGAGAGCAATATGGCATCGCTTGCTATTGCTTGATGGCATGAAATTGCTCGCTAAAACAAATACCTAGGGCCTGATGACGCGGGAAACTCCACTCAATCTGAAGTCATCGCCCTCCAGGCTGCGGATCGCCGGTTGGGGGGACGAAATTGCGCCGGGCGCATGTTGGGCCATATTCGATGCCGACGCCAAGGATCTGCTGCAACGCTTGACCAGCACTGCCAAATTGCCGCGTTTCATGGCGTGGCTGGATGGGATCGATGTCGCGTTGATGCCATTCGAGGCGCGTCGCGTCGGTTACGTGGGCTCGCGCGACG
>JAJZHU010000289.1 GCA_021798375.1 Pseudomonadota bacterium
CTATGGTGAGTCCAATCAAACGGCTGACAGCGAGTTTTTGCACATCGAGGAACTCGTTACCCGCAGCCAAATTCACAATTGGGAAATTCAGCCGCACACCCATCAAGGGCTGTTTCAACTGCTGTTCCTGTTTTCAGGCGACGTGGATGTGGTGCTCGACGGCGTCCCCAACCATCGCGCCGCACCGGCGGTGATCAGCGTGCCCGCCGCCACGGTCCACGGGTTTCATTTTCACCCCGGCTCCGAGGGTTATGTGCTCACTTTCGCGCAAACCCGCATTTTCAGCCGTCCTGAACAACAACAACTGCTCAGCCAGTTGCTGGCTGGCCCGTTGCTGCTCGACACAATCCCCGCCACGGCGGATCGGCTGAAAAATCTGCTGGGCGAAATCATGGAGGAATTCAACACGCCGCTGCCCGGCCGCGCCATCTCGCTCGAAGGTCTGGTCGCCGCCGCGTTGGTTCTCGTCACCAGATTGCACCTCGGTTCGGTCGATGCCCACAGTGCCGCATCAGGCCAGATCGACCTCGTCCACCGGTTGCAGGTCCACATCGAAAAACACTATCTGTCGCACGCCTCGATCAGCTTTTACGCCCAGGAATTGGGCGTGACGGAAAGCCGCCTCACCCGTGCCTGCCGCGCCATCACCGGTCGCTCGCCATTGGAATTGGTGCAAAATCGCCTGCTGCTGGAGGCGCGACGCAAGCTGATTTATATCGCCGAGCCGGTCTCGACGCTCGCCTACGAGCTCGGATTTGAAGAACCCGCCTATTTTTGGCGGTTTTTCAAACGCCATATGGGCATGACGCCAACGGAGTTCAGGGAGCGGGGGAGCTAACGCCCGGAAACCTACACCGTCGGTTCCTCAAGCGCCGCCAGCAACGATGTTCGCACCTGGCTCAGACGCCGTTCGTTTTCGATCTTTAACCCGAACACGTCCTTTACATAGAACACATCCACCGCCCGCGCCCCATAAGTGGTGATATGCGCCGAGGCGATCTGCAGACCTTCCGAACTGATCGCGGTGGTGACATCATGCAGCAGTCCGGGACGATCACGCCCGTTCACTTCCAGCACTGTGTATGTGTTGGACGCCATATTATCAAACACCACACGCGGCGGCACATGCATCGCGCGCACCCGGCTGCCGATCACCTGGCGCTTGCCCGCGCGGCTGATTTCCTCGGCCAGACGCAAGCTGCCGGACAAAGCCTGTTCGATCAGCGCGGCCAAACGCGCCAGACGATGCGGCGCATCGAACGCCCCGCCGGCGGCGTCTTGAATCCAGAAGGTATCCAGCGCCATGCCGTTGGTCAGCGTATGGATCCGCGCATCGACGATCGACGCCCCGGCCACCGCCAATGCCCCGGCAATGCGCGAAAACAGCCCAGCATGATCGCCGGCATAAACCGTTACCTCGGTCACCGCGCGGGCAGGCAATGGCTCGGTATCCACCATCAGCGGGGCATCGCGCGATTCCGCCTCGCGGATCAGCCGCGCATGACGTGAATGGGTATCGGGATCGAACGACAGCCAATAGCTGGGATAGCCGAGGCTGAAAAAATGCTCGCGCTCGGCGACGGAAAAATCGGGCAGCAATTCCCCCGCCGCTTCCTTGGCGCGCGCCACCCGCGTGTCGCGTTCGGTTGTAGCCAGGCCACCAGCCAGAACCTCGGCCACACGCGAATAAAGCTCGCGCAGCAGCGTGGCCTTCCAGCCATTCCACACCTTGGCCGAAACCGCGCGCATGTCGCACACGGTCAGCAAAAGAAGCAATTTCAAACGTTCGGGAGACTGGATGATATCGGCCAGATCCATGATGGTTTTGGGATCGTCGATGTCGCGGCGAAACG
Source organism: Pseudomonadota bacterium (assembly GCA_021798375.1). Lineage (GTDB taxonomy): Bacteria > Pseudomonadota > Alphaproteobacteria > Acetobacterales > Acetobacteraceae > JAJZHU01. Next base: position 1,854 of record JAJZHU010000289.1, read on the forward strand.
CGGTTTGGCTTAACAACAGGTGATGCAACACCAGCCATGAAATCGTCTCGGTTTCTTCGGCGGAAAGACCCAAGGCGGGACAAACCTCAAGCGCCAATTCAGCGCCCAATTCCGAATGATCACCGCCGCGGCCCTTGCAAATATCGTGCATCAACAAAGCAAAATACAACGAGCGGCGCGATTGAACATTTTCGGCCAAGGTGGACGCCAGTGGCGCGATCACCGCCAAACCGCCTCTTTCCAACTCGTTCAACACACGGATCGTTTCGATCGTGTGCTCGTCAACGGTGAACACATGATAAGTATCGAACTGCATCTGCCCAACGATCCGCGCCCAATCGGGAAGGATGCGGCCAATGATCCCGGCCTCGTTCAGAATGGTGAGCCAGTGCGCGCTGCCGGTCTTGGCATGGCCGGCGGAATGTTCGTTGGACTGACCTTCGAGCAGGTCGAGGAACAAAGCACCTGCTTCGGGGTCGTTGCGCAACGCCACGGCGCGGCGTTCATTGCGGATCAAGGCGCGAACCGCCAACGGATGCAATTCCAGCCCACGATTGCGCGCGGTTACCAAAATGCGCAGCATTTGCAACGGTTCAACATCAAAGCCGCGGCCGGGTAATGTCAATAATTTACCATCGGCGAGCATGAAGCCTGCATCGCGCAACGCCTGATCGGTTTCCGCCGCGACGGCCAACGGGCCAAGCGCGGCACGGGTCAGCGCCGGTTCCAACACATGGCTCAGCCGCAACACTTCCCGCGCGGTGAGGAAATAATGGCGCATAAAACGCTCGACGCCATCCTGCCGTCCGTGCCGCGTGTAGCCGATGCGCGCCCCCACCACAGGTTGCAGATCGAACGTAAGCCGTTCTTCGGCGCGGCCCGACACATAGTGAAGATGAAACCGCACCGTCCAAAAGAAATCGAGCGACCGCCGCGCCAGTTTGGCCTCGGCATCGGTCAACAAATTGCCGCCTGCGTCGGTGGCCAGCAAATCCAGGCAATCGCGCGGCTTGATCTTGTCGGCGCCGTAAAAATAACGCGCCATCCAATAAAGCGTCTGCATATCGCGCAAACCGCCGCGGCCTTCTTTCAGATTTGGCTCGACCATATAGGCACTTTCGCCGTAACGGCGATGGCGGCTTTGACGTTCATCCTGCTTGGCGGCGAAAAAATTCGCGGCGTTGAGGGCGGTATGAGCCACCGAAAATTTGTGATGAAAGCGATCGAACAATTCAGCATCGCCGGTAATCACGCGGGCATCCAGCAGACTGGTGCGCACGGTTACGTCGGCTTCGGCCTCGTCCAGACATTCCTGCACCGAACGTGTGGCGTGACCCACCTTCAGCCCCATGTCCCACAGGAAATAGAGCATGAATTCGACCACCCCCAGCGTTTCGGGCGAAGCCTCGTCGGCAGTGATGAACAACAGATCGATGTCGCTGAAAGGGGCGAGCACGCCGCGCCCATAACCACCCGTGGCGGCGATGGTCAGTTGTTGCGATGTTGCATCCTCAACGCCGGTTTGTTGCACCACTTCGGTGGTGAAGCGAAACAAGGCGATGATCATTTGATCGGTCAGCGCCGCCAACTGCAACGCGGCCTGCATACC
>JAJZHU010000290.1 GCA_021798375.1 Pseudomonadota bacterium
TCGCCCGCGGCCAATAAATTGCGCGCGCGGCGGCGCAGCGCGTGGGCGGCGAAGGCGCGGATGTCGGTTTGCCAGAATAGATCGTCGGGGACGACAAACAGGCGCAAGGTGGCGAACAGCGCCAATTCCATCGCCAAACGCCGCATTTTCGGCGACGCCAGATCGGCGCGCAACGTCGCATAGACGGCGGCACGGCGTTTGGTGGCGCGGCCGATCAGCGTGGTGATGCGTGGATCGCCGGGCCATGCCTGGATCATCTCGGCGCCGGTGCCCTCCAAAAAGACATCCCATTCGCGGGCCTCGCCCAACTCGCACGCCAGATCGCGCAATTGGATTTTGGTGGTCCGCCACAAAGCACCCATATCGGCCTTGCGCACCATGCCCAGCAGGGATCGCAGCCGCCGCACCGCCACGCGCATTTGGTGCACCGGCTCCGAGGTCGCGGCGAGGGGAATTTCCGAGGCCCAATAAAGCGCCGCATCCACCAATTGACCGATGGCGAACGCCATGCCGTCGGCCAGATTTGCGCCCTCGGGCACATGGCTGGCGCCTTTGTGACGGGCAACCGGCGGCGTGTGTTCCGCCAGCGCAAGCGCGCTGCCCGCCATCGAGGCGAGCGGCACGCACGCTCCCTGATCGGCCAGCGCCAGCGCCAGAACTCTCACCGCCTCGGGCGGACCCGACAGGGTCAGCCGGGCGATGGGCAGGGTATCAACCACGCATTGCAATTGCCCATCGAGCCAGCGAATCGCCACCGTGCCATGGTCGTTGGTAATTTCCACCGTGCACGCCTGCCCGGCGAAACTCGCCACCGGGGCAAGCGGGGCGTCCGGCAGCCCCAGATCCTCGGCGTTGGCGGTTTGCGTGATCACCGGCGGCAGGCCGAGCGGCGGCCACACATGCTGCTTGTTGGGACGCAGCGCGGCAAGGCGCCACAAATTATTTTCCTTGCACAGGGAAAGCTGATGACGCGCCAGATCGCGGCCCGGCGTATCGTGCCACAGCAGGCGCAGCGGCCGCGGCTTGCGGCGCGCTCCGGCCACGGCGCCCAAAACGCGCCAATGCGGTTTCAGGCCGGGCGGAAAGCCCAGTTCGATGGAACAGACCGGCGCGGGCGGGGGTAACGCGGGCGGTTCGATCTCGGGCGCCGCGTCGTCGCTCATTGCTATAGACCGTGTTCGACTGAATGGGCGGGCAATATGAAACGCAATAAAGAGGCCCCACCCTCGCGCAGTTTGTCCCAACTGCCGCTGAACTCGAACCACGCCAGCGCGGTGGTGGGAAAGCCCTCGGATAATTTTTGCTGCTCGATGCCATCAAGCCCTGCCGCAAGCAACAAAGCGAGTTCCTGCAGTCCGGGATTATGCCCCACCACCAGCAGGCAATTGGTTTCGGACGGCACTTCGTTGATCAGATCCAGCATCACCCGGGCGGGGGCCAGATACAGATTATCCTGCACGGCGATGCGCGGCGGGCTTTGCCAAGGCTCCAATTGCTCAAGCGTTTGCAGCGTGCGGCGCGCCGACGAGACCAGCACAAGATCGGGCGTCACGCCGATTTCGCGCAATATCCGCCCCAAATGATGGGCCGCATGTTTCCCGCGCGCATTCAACGGCCGTGAATGGTCGGGAAGTTTGGGATCATCCCACGAGGATTTGGCGTGACGGAGCAATAACAGCTGAGGCATGGGCGACAGATTGCAACGGCTAGAGCTGTAAGTCTAGCCACGACAGATGACCGCCCTTGCCACAACCCGTATCGACGAACACGGCACGCCCGCCGGAAGGATTATCCGCGATCCACGGCCTGCCATCGGTGCTGCGCCGATCATGCCCCACGTAGCACGTCATGCCCTCGGGGATATCGTCCACCCAGTGCAGCACACGTTCGGGATAGCCGTCCGGCCGGACCCGCCCGACCACCTGCCCAAACAAGGCGCGGCCCAACAAACCCTCGCCATGACCCAAAGGCACCCGAAGGGGCGCCGATTCGCGCAACATGGCGGGGTGAAAGCCGGCATGGACGAAAAACAAATCGCCCGCGCGCAGCCATGCCGGCGCCAGGCGGATCGATTCTATGGCGTCGGCGCGCAACTCCTGATCGATCTGCTCCAGCGTCTCGACCAGTTCGGCCTTCATGGCAACCTTGCGGCCCATCAACACGCGCAACAATTTCATCTCGTGATTGCCCAGCAAAAACAACCCACGCCCCTCGCGTTGCATGTCGATTGCCATACGCAGACATGCGCCGCTGGCCGGGCCGCCATCGACCAGATCGCCCAATTGGATCACGAATCGGTCGGTCGCCAGCGCCCGCGCGAAGGCAACGTCGTCGCCGTGCACATCGCCCACGACACGAATCCGGGTGCATCCTTGCGGGATCATCGCAGCCTCGCAAATTCGGCCAGCGCGCGGGCGCGAGCGGCGGCCAGATCGACCAATGGGGGCGGATACGCCGCCGCACCTGCCTGCCCGCGCAATTCCGGCACGAAACGGCGCACGTAAACGCCGTCGGGATCGAATTTCCGCCCCTGGATCACCGGATTGAAGATACGAAAAAACGGCTGCGCCTCCACGCCGCAGCCCGCCGCCCATTGCCAATTGGCAGCATTGGCGGCGAGATCGGCGTCGAGCAGCGTCTCCATAAACCACGCGGCTCCCTGCTGCCACGGCAACAGCAGATGTTTGGTCAAGAACGATGCCACGATCATCCGCACCCGATTATGCATGAAGCCAGTCTGCCACAGCTCCCGCATCCCCGCATCGACAATGGGAAAGCCGGTGCGGCCTTGCTGCCAGGCCGCCAGGGCGGGCGGATCATCGCGCCAGCCGAAACGTTCAAATTCCGGGCGCAAGCAGCGATCCGGCAATTCCGGGCGGTGCCACAGCAAATACAGTGCGAATTCGCGCCATAGAATTTCCGCCTGGAATTTATCCGCGCCTTGCGTGGCATACCAAAGCTGATTAGGTGAGATTTCACCCCAATGCAGATGCGCGGAAAGGCGCGACGTGCCCAAACGATCGGGACGATCGCGGTCGGTGTCGTAATGCTGGATCGCCCGCACCTTAAAACGCTGCAGAGCGGCGATGGCGCCAGGCTCGCCCGGTTGCCATAAATTATCCCATCCCGCCGCCCAATCGGGCCGCCTGGGACACAGATTCCACGCGGCCAGTTCTTCGGACCGCGGCCACAGGGCCGGCGCCGGGATCCGGGTAGTGGCGGAAACAGGCGGATTTGGCGCGGCGCGGGCCAGGCAATTGCGGACAAAAGGCGTATAGACGCCATAAGTGCCGCCGGTTTGCGTTTTGATCTGATCGGGGTGAAACAGGCTGGGACCGCCAACCAAACGCAAATTCCTGATGCCACGCTCGATGCGGCGGCCAGACGGTTCATGCGAACGGCTGGCGAACACCAAACCCGCCCCGGTTTCGGCGCATAATCGCGCCAATA
>JAJZHU010000291.1 GCA_021798375.1 Pseudomonadota bacterium
CGACCAACTGGGCGGTCTTGCCGCCCGGCGCCGCGCACAGATCGGCCACCGCTTCGCCCGGCCGCACATCAAGCAGACGGGCGGGAAGCGCGGCCGCCGCGTCCTGAACCCAGAAATCGCCCTCGGTGAAACCGGGAATTTCGGTAACGCGGGTGCCGGCGGGAAAGCGCACCGACCCGGTGGACAGCAATTCTCCCCCCGGCGGCAACGCAACGCCGGGCTTAAAGCTGAGATCGACGGGCGCTTCGTTGGCCTCGCCCTCGGCGATCGCGCGGGCATGGACGCCATAGGCCGACCACAGCCACGCCGGCGTATCCAGCCGCGGGGCGTCGAGTTCGGCCAGTAGATTCTGGCCCTCGGCGGCCACCCGGCGCAACACCGCATTGACCAGCCCGGCAAAGGGATCGAGTTTTTGGCTGCGGGCGAGATCGACCGCCGTGGCCACGGCGGCGTGCGGCGGGGTATCCAGCAGCAACAGACCCGCCGCGCCAATGCGCAGGATTTGGCGCACCTCGTCGGGCGGCGCGCGGCGCAGGAATGGCTCCAGCACCGCATCGAGCGAGGCGAGGCGGCGCAGCACGGTGGCGGCGATGCGATGCCCGGCGGCGCGGTCGCGCGGCTCGCCGGGGGGAAGCAGGTTCAGGGCTTCGTCGAGCGAGTGATGCCGCTGCAAAACCTGGGTCAGCAGAAGGTAGGCGTATAACCGTGTGTAATCGCGCATGAATCTACATGGCGCGTTTGGCGTCTGAATGCCAGAGCAATATTAGCCTGCGTTACATCGCGAAGCGATCCCAGGCTGATAAAATTGCTCGGCAAAACAATAAACTAGAGCAATATGCCAGCACTTGCTTCCACTCGATGGCATATTGCTCTAGAGGATATGATCATGAGCAGGCCCGCGTCCATGGAACAGGAATTACCCGATTCTCCTTCGTCACGTTGGTGGTCGCTGTCGCTGTTGGCGCTGTTTTGTTTGTGCGTCTGGTTGCCTGGATTCGCGACCCTGATGCCGACCGATCGCGACGAAAGCCGGTTTGCCCAGGCCAGCAAACAAATGATCGAAACCGGCGATTATGTGCGGATCATGAACGGGACCGAAGCCCGCAACAACAAACCGATCGGCATCTATTGGGCGCAGGTGCCGTTTGTGCGGGCGGCGAAATATCTCGGTCTGGCGCGGGAAAACCCGATTTGGCCCTATCGGCTGCCTTCACTGTTGGGGGCATTGCTGGCCGTCATGGCGGTGGCCGTCGGCGGTGAGAGGATCGTGGGGCGCCGGGTGGCGCTGCGGGCGGCTTTTTGGTTCGCATCGAGCCTGCTGTTGGTGGGAGAGGTGCATATCGCCAAAACCGATGCGGCGTTGGCAGGCGCGACCACCGTGGTGATGCTGCTGTTGGGGCGTGCCTTTGTCGCGCCCGAGTCGGTATCAAGGCTGCAAGCAGCCGGGTTTTGGGTGGCCGTGGCGGCCGGAATTTTATTAAAAGGGCCCATCTCGCCGATGATCGCGGGCCTCGCCGCGGTCAGTCTGGGTTTCTGGACCGGGCGTTGGGCCTGGTTGCGCGCGCTGCGTCCGTTCAGCGGGTTGTTGCTGTTATTGCTGCTGGTGCTGCCCTGGTTCGTGGCGATCGGGATCGCCACCAAGGGGGCGTTTTTCGTCCAAAGCGTGGGCGGCGATCTGGCGGCGAAAATTATCGGCGACGACGATGCGCACGGCCACCCTTTCGGCACTTATCTGGTTTTGCTGCCGCTGGTGGCGTTTCCGGTGGCGCTGCCGGTGCTGCGGGCCTTTCCCGCTGTCTGGCGGTCGCGGCAGTCTGACGAAATGAAATTTTTGATTGCCTGGCTGGCGCCCGCCTGGCTGGTGTTTGAAATCGTCCACACCAAGCTGCCGCATTATGTCTTGCCGCTGTACCCGGCGTTGTTCCTGTTGGCGGCCGGCGTGGCTGACGCACCGGTGGCGTTGTGGTGGCGGCGCGTGGCCGCGGCGCTGGCGTTGTTGGGCGGGGTTGCGTTGGCGGCGGGTGCGATGATCGCGCCATGCCTGTTGCATCAGGATTGGTGGGTGGGGTTGCCCGCGGGTCTGGCCATCCTGACGGTTGCGGTGTTGGCCGCGCTCGGGCGGCAGACATTCGCCTTGATGATGATGCCGCTCGTGATATTGGCGTTGTTGGAATATGAGCTGCCGCACCTGCCCGCCTTGGCGGTGTCGCCAAGGTTGCAGGCGCGTTTGGTGGCGGACGGGTTGGCGGGACGGCCACTGGCGGCGGTGGGTTACGGCGAGCCGAGCCTGATGTTCCTGGCCGGAACCGATGTGCAGTGGTTGCACAATAAAAAATTCCTGACCAACTGGCTGGCGCGGAATCCCGGTGGTGTGGCGTTGGTTGAATCGCGCGCGCTGCCCATTTTTCGCGCCGCGGACCCCGCCGCGATTCGTGTCGATGAAGTTGACGGCTTCGATTATTCCAACGGCAAGTGGGTCGCGATCGGCATATACCGCTGAACGGCCCGCGCTGCGTCACCAACGTCCCACCGGATGGCGCCGCGCCCGCATCACCACATAAAGCGCCCAACCCAATTGCGGCGCCAGCAGCGCGGCGAGCAGTCCGCCGTGCCAAGGCAGCACGCCCAGCCACGCGCCCCAACCGGCGAATGCCCAATGGATCAACGTGACCAGCGGAGCGGGCACACCGCTGCGTTGGGCGATTTGGTAAAGATGGCCGCGATGGGCTGTGGTGACGCGCTCGCCCGCCAAACCGCGGCGGATCAGGGTAAACACGACATCGGTGAGCAGGCCGGCCAGGGCGAAGCCGATGAGACGCGGGTGCGGGCCGTCCGCTGCGAACAGCCCGAGCAGCGCCAGGGCATAGCCGCAAAATTGACTGCCGACATCGCCCATGAAGACGCGGGCGCGTGGATAATTGAAGGGCAAAAAGCCCAAAACTCCCGCAATCAGGCCAATGGTGAGGTTGGCAAAGCCGCCCGCGAGCAAGGTTGCGCTTGCGGCAATCATGGTAGCTCCCGCGGCAAGCCCGTTCAGCCCATCCATGAAATTGACCGCGTTGGTGACGAGCAAAATCCAGCCGATTGAAACGGCGGCATCCAGTGGAAACAGCCCGGACAAACGCGGGGTGAGGCCGCACAGCACCGGCAGCATGGCGGCCAGCAGTTGCGCGGTGAATTTGATCGCGGGCGGGAAGTTGTGGCGATCGTCCCAATAACCGACGCTGGCCACCAACAACCCGCCCAACGCCACAACGGCGCGAGGCGCCATGGGTCCGTTCAGGAAAGCCGCGCCGAGCAGGCTGGCCGCCACGATGCCCACACCGCCGCCCTTGGGGATGGGACGTGTATGTGACTTACGAGCATCGGGGATGTCGAGCACGCCGACGCGCGCCATCAAGGCCACCAAACCGGCCGATGTCATTGTCAACAGCGCGAGGGCGAGCA
>JAJZHU010000292.1 GCA_021798375.1 Pseudomonadota bacterium
CGGCTTTTTTGGGAAGCGTCCGTTAGGAAAAGAACGTCAGGCCATTGACGCCCGCCACCGCGCCAAATACCGCGATCAGGCTGAGGATCAGCAACACCCAGTGCATTCTTTGGATCAGATCGAACGTGCTGGCGGGGGCGCGCAGGGCGCGGGCGGCGAACCATTTGTGCAAAAACAAAGGCTCGGCGATGAACAGCATCAGCGTGAAGATCAGCCATACCAACAGCATCGCGTCGAGCCACCAGAACGCCGGAGCGCCGAACATCGCGCCGAGATTCATCCGGTAAACCAGATAAAATCCGCTGATGCCGGCAATCAGGCTGGTCGCGCGCGCCTGCCAGGCAAAACGGCGTTCGATGGCATCGAAAAATGCCACCCGCTCGGCCGGGCTTTTTAACCGGCGCACCGCGGGCAGCAGGATGGTGGTGACCATTGCCACCCCGCCGATCCACAGCACGATGGCCAGCACATGGATCGCCAGGGCAATGGCAATGTCGCTCATGTTCGTTCCCTTAATTCGGATGCGCCGCCTTATAGTCTTTGATCTGCGCCGCGAATGCGTTTGCCAGCGCATTGGCTTCATCCACCGCGCGATTGCCTTGGTTGGTCCACATCTGCTTTTGCTGCAACGACACTTCGGGTCCGGCATGATCGACCATGCTGTTGCGGCAGGCTTGATAGGCTTCCAATTGCAGCACGTAACCCTGAATTACCGTGTGGCCGAGCGCCATATCCGCCTCGCTGGCGGTTGCGCCATAGGGTGGCACCGGAGCGGGGCCGGGGAACAGGCAATCAGTCGGGATTGGAGCGACTGCGGGCGTTGCAGCCGCCGGGGCCTGGGCGGCGACCGGGGCCGGGGCGACCGCCGCGTGTTTTTGCAGCAAGACGTAAGCAACGCCCGCAGCGACCACGGCCGTGGCGCCAAGTGCGATGAGAAAGTTCGTTTTTGTCGTCATGGAACGGATGGCCCTTGCCCGGATGGTTGGTCTTGCTGGTGAGGATCTATAATTGTTGCAGCGGGGTAAGTAAATCGGGCCTTTATCCGATTCCTGGCGGCGGGATTTGCGCCAAAAACTCCCGCGTCTTCGCCACCGCCTCGGCGATGCCCACCCGTTCCACATTCACGCCGGGGGGAAATGCCGACAGCACCCTTGATGGGGTGCGGCGGTCCAGCAACACGAACACGCCATGATCGGTGGCCGAGCGGATCAGCCGTCCGAACGCCTGGCGCAACCGCATGCGCACGATCCGGTCGTCGTATTGCCCCGGATTGCCCTGCGAGAGATGGATCCGGCGCTCGCGGTGCAAAATATCCGGGCGCGGCCAGGGCACGCGGTCGAACACCACCAGGCGCAGCGCGCGGCCCGGCACATCCACGCCGTCGCGCATGGCATCGGTGCCAAGCAGGCACGAATCGGGTTCCGTGCGGAACACGTCAACCAAGGTGGCATTGTCCATCGCGTCCACATGCTGCGCGAGCAACCGGAAGCCGTCTTTTTCCAACTCGGGGGCGATGCGTTGATGCACCGCCTTCAGGCGCGAGATGGCGGTGAACAACCCCAGGGCGCCGCCGCCCGAGGCCCGGAACAGATCGCGGTAGGCCGCCGCGACCGGTCCCGCCTCCAATGCCACGTCGCTGATCACAAAGGCGCGGGTTTGGGTGCGATAATCGAACGGGCTGTTGACCTGGGCGCGAATGGCGGGAGTGGAAAGATGCGCCGCGCCGGCGTAGGCCTCGGCCTGTTCCCAGGCCGCTTCCGTGTCCCACTCGCCGCCGTCGCGCAAGGTGGCCGATGTCACCAGCACCCCATGCGCGGGCAGAATCAGCGAGCTTGAAAAAGGGATCGTCGGGTCGAGCCAGTGGCGGTGCAATCCCACGTCCTGATCCTGTCCGCGCGTGCGGGCAAGATGCAGGAACATCACATAATCGGGCCGCACGCCGGGTTCGGGCGTTGGCGCCTCGATGGCGCGCAACATGGCGATCCAGGCCAGCACGCGGGCCAGGGCGCGGCGTTCCAACCCGTTGGCGGCGGCCTCGATGCGACTGCGTGAGGATGGGTCCAGCTCTTCCGCTTCGTCTTCCAATCGCGCGCGCAGACGCTCGATCAGCGTGGTCAGCGGATTTCCCAGCCGTTCGAGCGCGCGCAGAAGCAGGCTCGCCGCCTCGGCCACGCCGGGGGAGACAGGATAAAGATCGCATTCCTGATCGAGATGATCCGACGCGGGGCCGGCCTGGCGGGCCAAAATCTGTTTGCGCAATTGCGCCAGAAACGCTTCGGACGGATTTTGGTTCAACATATCCGCCTGGTCGTCCTGATCGAGCCGGGAGGCAAAGCCCGCGCCCGGCAGCGCGTGGGCGGCCTGGCACACGGCCTCCAGCGGTGCGGAGATCTGTTCTTGCGCCGCCACCAGGTCTTGCAGCCGCCAACGCAAGCCGCGTGCGCGCGAACGTCCACCTTCGGCGCCCAGGATCCAGCGCCGCAATTCGCCGGCTTCCTGGCCGGAAAGCTCGACCGCAAAGGCGTTGTCGGCGGCGTCGAACAGATGATGCCCCTCGTCGAACACATATCGCGTCGGCACGGTGGCGTCGTCGGCGCCGCCCCAGGCGGCCTGGGCCATCACCAGGGCATGATTGGCCACCACCAGATCGGCGCTTTTGGCGCGGCGGATGGTGTGTTCGACGAAACATATCTTGTAATGCGGGCAGGCGCCGTGGATGCACTCGCCGCGCCGGTCGGCAAGACCGAGCGTGTTGGCGGCGCCGAAAATCTCGACGAACCAGCCGGGCAGATCGCCGCCGGAAAGATCGCCGTCCTCGGTGCGCAAGGCCCAGCGCGCGAGCAATCCCAGCGGCAGCATCGGCGCGGCACCGGAAGCCGCCACATGATAGGCGTCTTCGTAATTAAGCAGGCAGAGGTAATTTTCCCGCCCTTTGCGCACCACCACTTTTTGGCGGCGCAGCGCGGGATCGGGGTGCAGGCGCGCCATTTCAGATTCGATCTGGCGTTGCAGATGGCGGGTGTAGGTGGAAACCCACACCGGCGCGCCGTTGCGTTCGGCCCACAGGCTGGCCGGGGCAATATAGCCCAAGGTCTTGCCGGTTCCCGTGCCCGCTTCGGCCAGCAGGAAATTGGGCGCTCCCTGGCGTTCGCGCGGGGTGAAACACAGGCTGGCGGCGCCCGCGTAATCGGCCTGACCGGGGCGTTGTTCGGCGCCACTGCCCAAAATCACGGCCAGACGCGCGCGCGCGTCGGATTCGCTGACCGCGAAACTGGCCTCGGCCGGGGCCGGGGCGGTTTCCTCCCATTCGGGCAGATGACGCCAGATTTTCAGCGGTTCGTCCTTGGATTCGGCGGCCTCGCCCAAAGCGCGACGCAGGAACGGCGCCCAGACCCAGCCGGCGCGATCGAGTCGCGCGCACAACACCGCCGCTTCGCG
>JAJZHU010000293.1 GCA_021798375.1 Pseudomonadota bacterium
ACTCTACAAGCGTCTGTCGGGCAGCGGCGGCCCGGATGCCTCGGCGCTGCGGGCGGGCTATGCCAATTTGCGCCACCATCTGAATTATATCGGCTGGCTGGCCGAGACCCGCAAATATCTGGCCGGAGCATTCCTGTCTTACGCCGATCTGGCCGCCGCGGCGCATTTGTCGGTGCTGGATTTCGGCGGCGATGTCGATTGGTCGGTGTCGGCCTCGGCCAAGGAATGGTACGCGCGGATCAAATGCCGGCCAAGTTTCCGGCCCTTGCTGGGGGATACGGTGTCGGGGATCAATCCCCCGGCGCATTACGCGGATCTGGATTTCTAGAGCACGTTCGGATCACGTTGAACGATATACGTGCGACGAACGTGCTCTAGCTTTTTGTTTTTACGCATGATTCACGCCTACGTGTTATTCAACCTGCGGCGATCATGCTCTAGCGCGATAGGCTATCAGCCCATGCGGCTGATGGCCCATTTTGCCTGTTGCGGCCCGTCTGACGGGATCGTGATGGTGATTTGTTCCGACCGCCTTGGTTCGCTGCCGCCGAAATAGATGCTTTCTTCGATGCCAACGCTGCCGCCATCGGCCCGCAAGCGCCAAAACCCGCCCAAAGGCAGGCGCAGCAGGGCGGCTTCGCCATCTTGTTGCAGGCTGGCTTGCACGTTGGGATGCAGATGGAATCGCACCACGCCGCCGTAAGGGGCGGCGCCTTCCATCAAATCCTCGCCGCGCAAATCGTCGCCGCTGGCGGAAAGATACAGGCGGCGATGGTGCAACAGGCCCAGATTGCGGCTCCAGCCATCCTGGGTCATGTCGAGCCAGAGCGCCCCATTGGCTTCCTGGCGGGCGATTTCCACCCTTCCGGCGCGTTTTCCCAGGCCGCTTGGGTTGATTTCAGACGAGTTCGTGTCGGCCACCACCAGGGTCGAATGGGCGGCGGTGGCGCGCAGGGCGTCGTGCCATTCGCTGCTGGCGCCGGGCAATGCGCCGCAATTGACGATCAAACGCTCGCGCCCCACCGACATTTCAAAACCCAGCGTGCCGGCGTGGGCGAACCGGTCGAGGCCGGACGCCGGGGGCGCACCGGAATCGGTGATCACCACGCTGCGCCCGGTTTGCAGGCGGGTAAAACCGCCTTGTTCCAGCAGGCTGGGCACACGGCTGGCGCGGCCGGCCTGGGTCAGCACCAATTCGATCAGATTGGGCGCGATCTCCATCGTGCCGTTGAACAAGGCCAGGCTGCCGTCGCCGTGGCGGAGCAGGCGCAACGCGGCGCTCATGCGGTCGATGGCCGAGGTCAGTTGCGGCACGGCGGGCACCTGGGCGGCCTGCAACAGCGTGCGGATTTCGATCAGATTTTGCAGCGCGGCGAGATGGGCGGCCGGGCTGCGCTCGCAATGCATTCCGTCGGGCAGCACCTGGCGGGCGATTTCGGCGGGCAGGAACTTCAGCGCGCGGGTCAGCAGCGCGTCATGTTCGGGAATGGCGGTGGCGGCGGCGATCAGGCCCTTGAGCGCCGCCAGGGCGCGGCCGTCGTTGTATTCCACCGGTATGGCCACGGCCAGGGCGCGGGCATCGACCAGCAGCCGGGCCATCAGGCGTTGGCGGAACTGATCGTCGGCGCTGGCGGCGAAGAAATCATAATGCGACAGCCAGGACGAAATGCGGCTCCCCATCACATCGGGACGGCCCGCGATCGGATCGGGTTGCGGACTGTTGATCCAGTCCAGCACCAGGGCGCGGGCGCGGCTGCGGGCGCCATCGCTGCCCAATGCGCGCAGATCGCGCAGCCAGACAAACCCATGCAGCGCGGAACGCAGCAAATCGGAGCCGATTTCGTCGGACCAGCCATCGGCTTTGAGCGGACGAGCCCCGCCCTGGTGGTCGAACTCGCCGCGCATGATGCGGGCGGCGCGGGCAGGATCGCCGGGCCAGGGATCGCGCACCGGCAACGCCGGGGCATCGGGAATGTGGCGCCCCCCCAGACGACTGAATTCGCTCAGCGCCAGCCTGGTGCGGACGAACCAGCTTGCGCCCGTCACCGTGCTGCCTTTCTGATGTCGCTGATCGCGGCGGCGTAATCGGCCGCCGCAAACACCGCCGTGCCGGCCACCAGCGTGTCGGCGCCTGCCGCCACCACTGCCCCGGCGGTGGCTGGCGTGATGCCGCCATCGATTTCAAGCCTGATGCCGTGACCGCTCTGATCGATCATCTGGCGTAATTGGGCAATTTTCGGCAACTGCCCGGCGATGAATTTCTGCCCGCCAAAGCCGGGATTGACGGTCATCACCAGCACCAGATCGATCAGATCGAGCACATGGGCGATCGATTCCGGGGGAGTCGCCGGATTGAGCACAACGCCCGCCTGCTTGCCCAGGGATTTGATCAATTGCAGGCTGCGATGCAGATGCGGACCCGCTTCAACGTGCAGCGCGATCAGATCGGCGCCGGCATCGGCGAAGGGTTGGATATAAAGATCGACCGGCGAGATCATCAGATGCACGTCGAAGAACAGCTTGGAATGTGGGCGCAGCGCCTTCACCACGGCGGGACCAAAGCTGATGTTGGGCACGAAATGCCCGTCCATGATATCCAGATGCAGCCAATCGGCGCCCGCGCGCTCGATGGCCGCCACTTCCTCGCCCAGACGAGCGAAATCGGCGGCAAGGAGGCTTGGGGCGATGACGAGTGATCTGGATGCGCTCATGGATGTTTCCTAATCAGCCGACTCTGTCCCTGACAAGCATTTCTTGACGCACAACCGGTAATCAGCCCGGTTTGATCAGCCGGGCGGCAAAGAAACCATCGATAGCGCCGCGTTCGCGCCACATGCCGGGGTGGGTGAACAAGTAACCGTCTTCGGTGCGGGCTTCGGGAAAAAACGCCAGTTCGGCCTCGCTGAAGGGCGCCAGACGCCATCCCCGCGTCAGCGCCGCCTTGATCCGGGCCGGTCCTTCCTCGGGCAACAGCGAACAGACGGCATAAACCACCCGTCCGCCAGGCCGCAGCAAGCGAAACGCCGCGTCGAGCAGGCGGTCTTGTTCGCGGTTCAGCGTGCCGATGTCGGCGGCGCGTTTCAGATGCTTTACATCCGGGTGACGCCGCACGGTGCCGGTGGCGCTGCAAGGCGCATCGAGCAGGATGGCGTCGAACAGGCGGCCCGGATTCCAATCGGCGGCGTCATGCACGGCCAATGCCGGGCTCATCCCCAAGCGGGCGAGATTTTCCTGCAGCCGCGTCACCCGTTGCGGCGATTTTTCCACCGCCACCACATCGGCTCCGGCGGCGACCAACTGGGCGGTCTTGCCGCCCGGCGCCGCGCACAGATCGGCCACCGCTTCGCCCGGCCGCACATCAAGCAGACGGGCGGGAAGCGCGGCCGCCGCGTCCTGAACCCAGAAATCGCCCTCGGCGAAAC
>JAJZHU010000294.1 GCA_021798375.1 Pseudomonadota bacterium
TGAATTGTCGGTCGCGTTCCTGGTGATGGTCGCCTTCATCGTCTTCGGCATCTTCTTTTTCCGCATCCGCGCCCAATTCGACAGCCTGGAACTGCATCATCTGGACCGGATCACAGAGGCGCCGGAATGATGGGGGGGAAGCAAGGGAAGGCAAGACGGGGGCTTTGCCCCTCGACCCCATTGGGGCCACTTACCCCTCCCCACCCACAACGTCGTAGCGGGGTCTGGGGCCAATGGCCCCAGCGGGTCCAGGGCAGAGCCCTGGCCTTGCCTTCCCTTCCTTCCCCCCCCTTCACCCCGGCACACCCATGACCGATCCAATGTTGTCGCTTCCCTGGCTGGTGTGTTTGGTGCCGTTGTTCGCGGGGGCGTTGTTGGGGTTTGTGCGGCATCCGGGCACGGGATCGTTGATCAATCAGATGGCGTCGGTGCTGGCGTTTTTGTTGGCGCTGGGGTTGCCGTTCGCGGGGGCGGGCACGGGATTATGGCTGGCGCCGGATGATTTGGGGGTGCATTTCGCCATATTGACCAGTTTCATCGGGGTTTGTTCGGCGTTGATGAGCGGGCCATACATCCGCGAGGAACTGGCATCGGGGCGAATGACGCCGGCGCGCGCACGGGTCTATCATGCGTTGTTCCAGGCGTTTCTCGGGTTTTTGCTGATGGCGCTGCTGGCGGACAATGCCGGTCTGACCTGGATTGCCATCGAGGCGGCGACGCTATCGTCGGTGGTGGTGGTGGGGATTGCCGGCACGCCGCGCGCGGTGGAGGCCAGTTGGCGGTTTTTCATCATCTGCGGCGTGGGCATTGCACTCGCTTTGTTCGGCACCATCGTGCTGTATCTGGCGGCCTCGGCCGCGGTCGGCACGGGGTTTGCGGCAATGAGTTGGCGCGGCATCACCCTGGCGGCGGGACGCTGCAACGGGTTGGTGCTGAACCTGGCGTTTGTATTTTTGTTGCTGGGATATGGCACCAAGGCCGCACTTGCGCCGCTGCATGCCTGGATGCCGGGCGCGCACGCCGAGGGGCCAACCCCGGTTTCGGCGGTGCTGTCGGGGAGTTTGCTGAATGTGGCGATTTGCGTGATTTTGCGCACACGGCATATTTTGTTGGCCAACAAGGAGGCGATCACGCCCAACGGCGCGCTGATCGCACTGGGGCTTTTTTCGGTGCTGCTGGGCGGTATCAGCCTGTGGCGCCGCGCCGACGCCAAACGGTTTTTTGCCTTTTCGACCATGGAGCAAAGCGGTCTGGCGGTGTTCGCCTTCGGCATCGGCGCCACCGGGCCGGGGTTGTTGCATCTGACCATCCACACGCTGGCCAAGGCGGCGCTGTATCAATGTCTGGGCCATGCCACACAGCGCAAGGGCGGGCAGAGTTTCAGTGAGATCAAGGGGTTGATTGCCTCCGACCGCGGCCTGGGGTTGTCTTTGGCGGCCTCGATCATCGCCGTGGCGGGCTTGCCGCCGTTTGGTTTGATCGTGAGTTTGTTTCTGATCCTGTCGGCCACGGCGGCGCATAGCGTGTGGCTGGCGGTGCCCTTGTTGATCGGCATCGGCACGGGGGCCGCGGCGCTGATCCACCGGATGCAAAGCATGTGCATGGGGCCGGCCACACCATCGCGGATGCCGCCGGTGACGCAAATGACCTTGTTGCCGGTGTTGTTGCCGCTGGCGATCACGATCTTTTTGGGCTTCGCCATGCCGTTGCCGTTGGTCGATTGGTTCCACCATCTGGCGGCGGGATTGCAACCATGAGCGGCCCCGCATCCGAGATTTTGCGCACGGCGCCCTGGTCTGCCCGCGTGCGGCCCTGGCCCCGAGCGGAACTGGACCAAGCGGGTTGGGAGGCGTTCCTGACCGCATTGCCGGCGGAATCGGGTTTGGAACTGTTGGGAATGTGGGCCGATCAGACGCATATTTATGCGTTGCTGCATGATGACGCCGAAGGTTTGATCCAGTCGGCCAGCGTGCCGGTGAGCGAGGGAACCTATCTGGCGATATCGCCGGTGCGGCCGGGAGCGGCGCTGTTCGAGCGGATGATCCACGATCTGTGGGGCCATCGCGCCCATTCGCCGCGCGGTTGGGGAGCGCATGATTTGCGGCCCTGGATCGATCACGGCAAATTTCTTACCAAGGCGCCGATGAGCGCCAAGCCGGGTTCGACCGAGCGGCCGGAGGCTTTTCAATTTTTGGCGGTGGAAGGCGAGGACGGCCACGCGCTGGCGGTGGGGCCGATCCATGCCGGGATCATCCAGGCCGGGCATTTCCGCATCCATGCGGTGGGCGAGCGGGTGACGCGGCTGGAATGCCGCCACGGCTATACCCACAAAGGCACGCTTTCCTTGATGCGCGGACAATCGCCCCGGGCGGCGGCCAGATTTGCTTGCCGTTTGGCGGGAGACGCCGCGGTGGCCAATGCGCTGGCCTATGCCCATGCCGTCGAGGCGGCGCTGGATGTTGCCCCACCGCCGCGCGCGCAGCATTTGCGGGCGGTGATGGCTGAAATCGAACGGCTGGCCAATCATCTGGCGGATGTTGGGGCGATCGCCAACGACGCGGGATTCGCCTGGCCCGCCACCCGCACCGGCTTTCACCGCGAAATGTTCCTGCGCGCCGCCCACAACAGTTTTGGCCACCGCCTGATGATGGATGCGGTGATCCCGGGCGGTGTTGCGGTGGATCTTTCGACCGCCGCGGCCGACGAGATTTTGCGGGCGTGCGATGCCTTTTCACAAGAATGGCCGCGTCTGCGCGAATTGCTCGCCAACCACACCGGGCTGGGCGACCGGATGCCCGGCGTGGGGGTTGTAACGCGCGAACGGGCAGCGCGGTTTGCCGCCGGGGGATTTGTGGGGCGCGCCTCGGGGCGCGGGCAGGATGCCAGGCGTTTACCCGGCTATGCTCCCTATGATGTGTTGGAATTCGATGTGCCGGTGCGCGAAGAAGGCGACGTGGCGGCGCGATTCGAATTGCGCATCGAGGAAATCTACCACGCGTTGCAACTGATCTATCAACTGCTGTCCACCCTGCCGCCGGGGGCGCTCGCGGCGAATGTGCCGGCGGGCGAGGGCGAGGGCATTGGCGTCGCCGAGAGTTTCCGCGGGGCGGCCTGGTGCTGGGTGTCGATCAGCGGCGGGCAAATCGTGAATTGCTTTATCCGCGACCCAAGCTGGCTGCACTGGCCATTGTTGGAAGCCGCCTTGCAAAATGCCGTTGTGGGGGATTTTCCGTTGATCAACAAATCTTTCAACGCTTCTTATTCCGGCATCGACCTATGATTTGGCAACGTCTGCTGCGCAGCCTGCTGCACCCCATCGCGGCGATCCCGCTACCCGAACCGGCCGAGGCCAGTCTGGCTGCCCTGATCGCCGACCTGGATCAAACCGCCCGCGTCCGGCTGGGCCGCTCGCTGATGCTG
>JAJZHU010000295.1 GCA_021798375.1 Pseudomonadota bacterium
CACCGAACCGGTAAGTTCGGTGGTTAAATTTGCCGCCACGGCGGTGGGATCTAGGCCGAACATCGCGGCCCGGGCCGGATCGATGTGAATGTCATAGCCGTCGCCCGCCAGCACGATGCCATCCAGAACAGAATCAACCCCCTTGATGTCGCCGATGGCCGCGGCGACCCGCTTTGCCGCCGGGGCAAGCCGTGCCGGATCGACCGCGGATAATTTGATTTCGATCGGCTGCGGCACGCCCGTCAGATCGCCGATGAGGTCGCCCATGAGCTGGTGGGTATCAAAATCCACGCCCGGCACCTGGGCGGTGATTTTATCGCCGATGCGCTGCATTACCGTATCGATCGGCGCGCGCCCGCTGGATTTTAGCTGCACGACCAAATCACCTTGGTTCGGTTCGGCAAAATCGCCGCCGAACCCGGCCCCGATGCGGTGGGAAAAATTATTGACGGCCGGGTCCGCGCGGACAATGGCTTCGATCTGTGAAATTTCACGCGCGGTTTCAATCAGCCCGGTGCCGGGTTTGGATTGGAAATCCATCACGAAGCCGCCTTCATCCATGTTGGGCATAAAGCCGGTTTGCACCTGGGTGAAGGAAAGGCCGCCGATCGCCAGCAGCACGGCAATGGCGATGGCCAGCAAATATGGTGTTTTGAACACATGTCCCAGCAGCGAGCCATGCGCGCGCGCGAGCCAGCCGGGTTTCCCCGCCGCCGGGTCGTGCCATTTTTCAAAATTGATGAACTTGCCGGCAAGCAGCGGCACCGCAAAGGCCGTCAGCAGCCAGGAGGCGAACAAGGTGGTCGCCATGGTGATGGAGAGGGCTTTGAAAAACGCGCCGGTCACACCGCTTAGAAAGCCAAGCGGCGCGAACACGATAAGCGTGGCCGCCGACGAGCCGGTGAGCGGCGTCAGAAATTCCACTCCGGCTTGCAGAATGCGGGAGTTCTGATCTTGCGGCATTGCCGGGCCGTCGCCGGGTTCGGCGGCGAGTTTCTTGCCGGCGCGCCGGGCAATATGCTCGATCATCACGATCACATCATCAATGACGAGACCCACCGAGGCGGCGAGGCCGCCCAGGGTCATGATGTTGAAGCTCATGTTCAGGATGGAAAGCACCAGAATGGCCGAGGCCAGCGACGCCGGCACCACCAGCAGGGCGAGCAAGGTGATCCGCCAGTTGCGAAGGAAAAACATCAGCACGAAAGCGGCGAGCGCCACGCCGATGAGAATGGCATCCCGAACCGAGTGGGCGGCGGCGACGACCAGGGTGCTTTGATCGTACCATTTGCTAAGTTTCACATCGGCGGGAATTTTGGTGGCGAAGCCCGTCAGGGCTTTTCGCACCGCCGCGGATATGGCCACCGCGTTGCCGCCCGGCTGTTGAAACACCAGGAAGGTGACCGCCTGCCGGCCGTTGGTCGATACCTCGAAAAACTGCGGCACGATGCCGTTGGTGACGGTCGCGACATCGGACAGGCGAACAACGCCGGTGGCATTGCCGCGCAACACGATATTGCGAACGTCGTTCAATGAATGCGGTGCGTTGGCTTCGACCAGCAAATACAGCAGATCGTGGTCTTCCATCCGGCCGACCGATTGCAAAACATTGGCGGCGGCAACCGCCTGTTCCACGGCGTTCAATGTCAGATGAAAGACGGCGAGTTTGTGCGGATCGATCTGCACTTCCAGTTCGGCGGTATTGCCGCCTTGCACTTGCACGCGCGCCACACCGGGAATGCCCGAAAGCAGTGGCGCGATCTGGTATTGCGCCAGGCTTTGCAGCCTGACCTGGCTTACGCTGGACGAGGTGAGTGCATAGGCGATGATGGGGAAGACGGTTGGATCCATCCGTAGCACCGTATAAGTCGCGCCGGACGGCAAAGATGGCAGCAATTGCGCGACGGCGGCATTCACCCCCAGCGTTGCCGCCGACATGTCGGTGCCCCAGCCGAAATCGATGGTCAGTTGCGCGGAGCCGCGGGAAGTGATCGATTTAACGTCGCGCACACCCATCACGGCGCGCACGGCTTGTTCCACCGGCTGCGTTACTTGCAGCATCATTTGATTGGCGGGTTGGCTGCCGGTATCGATATTGACGCGCACGCGCGGAAACGATGTGGCGGGGAACAGACCGATCGGCAACGAAATGGCCGCGGCGATGCCTCCGAGCGCCAGGGCGGCGGCAAGCGTGAGCACCGAGCGGCGGTGGCGGTTCAACCACGCGGCGAAGTTCAATTCATTGCTCCCCCTGCAACCGCCATGCGCACCGCAACGCCGTCGTCTAACTGATAGGCGCCCGTTGTAACCAGGGGCATCGCCGGATTCAGATCGCGGGCGATCACGGTTTGGTCGCCTTGGTTGCCCAGCACATGCACGGCAACGCGATGCGCGATGTTTTTTTCGTCCACTTGAAACGCGTAATTGCCTTGATCATCGGTTTCGATCGCGTCGCGCGGCACCACATAACCATCAAGCACGCCAGTGGTGATGGCGGCTTCGGCGGGTTCGTTCGGCCCCGCGCGGAGCGGAGCATCCAGGCTCAGCGTCACATTGATCAGGCCGGTTTGCGGGTCTTGCATGTTGGCCAATTGCACCACCCGGCCAGAGAGTTTGTCGCCGCTGTCAAGCAAGGAGATACTGGCGGCATCGCCTATCTGAACCCGCCGCGCCTGATCCGGCGGCGCGCCAACCAACGCCACCAGCGCCTGGGTGTTGATGATCCGCAGCAAGGACGCGCCGCCGGTCATCGCCGCGCCGGGGGCCGCCAGCACGGCGGAGATCACACCCGCGAACGGGGCGGCGATGGATCGCGTTGTTCCGGCGCCGGTGGCGCGCAGGGCGGCAACTTGTCCGGCGGCGTCGGCCATTGCCTGCTCGGCGTTGGCAAGGTCGGCATTTGTCGCCAGATGAGCTTTCAGCAATGCCGCCGTATGCGCGCGATTGATCCTGGCCACCTTCATCGCCGTTTTGGCTTTCCGGTAATCCGCCGCCGATTGTGGATCCGCGACGATGGTCGCCAGATTCTGGCCCGCCGACACGCGCTGTCCCGGCAGCACGGCAATGGCCGCGACGAGGCCGCCGGCCGGCAGGCTGATTGTCGTTTCGGCATTGGGGCCGGCCAGAATGCTGCCATAGGCCGTCAGTTTTGCAGGCAGGCTGCCAGGCGTGAGTTTGATGACATTCACCAGCACGCTTGGCGGGGTATCCGTCGCCGTGGTTGGATGGCTGAAGAATACTTCATAAGCCACGCCCGCGATCACCAGAACGGCCGCGATTATCCAGAGAACAAGCCGTTTCATCGCGTGAACTCCGGATCGGGCGCGGCGATCGGCGGCAGGCCGATCCCGAGCAATGTGGCCAGCGACAGACGCGCGGTGAGTAGTTGCACACGCAGCGCGATC
>JAJZHU010000296.1 GCA_021798375.1 Pseudomonadota bacterium
ATTTACCACCCGCGGTCGAAGCCGAACTCGCCGCTGAATTGGCGGCACTGCGTGCGGCGATGACCACTCATATCCATGATCGCCATCGCGGCGAGCGTCTGCGCGAAGGGTTGATGATCGCCGTGGCGGGGGCACCGAACGTCGGGAAATCAAGTCTTGTCAATATATTGGCCGGGCAAGATGTGGCGATTGTATCGCCACTGCCGGGGACCACACGCGATACGCTTGAAGTAAGGTTGGATTTGGGGGGTGTTTTGGCAACCTTGGTCGATACCGCGGGCATACGAGACACCGATGATCTGATCGAGTCTGAAGGGGTTCGGCGCGCCCGGCGGCGGTTGGAGGATGCGGATTTGGTGCTCTCGGTGTTCGATGCGTCCAACCCGCAACCCGAGACTCTTGCCACTCAGGCTCCCGTGTTGATAATTGCCAATAAATGCGACCTGGCGCCCGCACCCAGTGATATTTTGGCCGTGAGTGCATTGACGGGCGCGGGGCTGGACAAGCTGCGCAGCACTTTGGTGGAGCAAGTACGAGCCTTGGTTGAACACGCCGGGCCACCGCCATTGACGCGTGAACGTCACCGGGCGGCGCTGATAGATACTGTTGCAGCACTTGATGCCGCACTTGACGCGCCATTGCCAGAATTGCGAGCGGAAGATCTGCGCATGGCGCTGTTGCATCTGGGACGCATCACCGGACATGTCGGTGTGGAAGATTTGCTTGACACAATCTTCGGTAGCTTCTGTATCGGCAAATAATCGAGCGTCCACTGGACAACAACCCCAGCGGATGCCGCGTTTTTTGAACAAATAGAAAGTTCGCCCGTGATGGACCGATTGGTCGATGTTATTGTGGTAGGTGGTGGCCATGCCGGCGCGGAGGCTGCGGCAGCCTCCGCGCGCATGGGTGCTCGTACATTGCTGGTGACCCATCAAACCGCCACCGTGGGTGAAATGTCGTGCAACCCGGCAATTGGCGGCATCGGCAAGGGCCATTTGGTGCGCGAAATCGATGCGTTCGACGGCATCATGGCACGCGCCGCCGATCGGGCGGGCATTCATTTCAAGCTGCTCAACCGCAGCAAGGGGCCAGCGGTACGCGGGCCGCGGGCGCAAGCAGACCGCGCGTTGTATCGGCGGGCTGTGCAGGAGCTGTTGGCTGAATTGCCGATGCTGGAAACGCTGCAAGATTCCGTCGAGGATATTTTACGTGATGATAGCGGTCGTCTCGTCGGCGTATCGCTTGCGCGGCACGGCACGATCCGCTGTGGCGCTTTGGTGATCACCAGCGGAACATTTTTGCGCGGTGTGATCCATATCGGCACCGAGCAGACGCCGGCAGGGCGGGTGGGCGAGGCACCGTCAATCGGATTGGCATTGGCGCTGGCACGGCTCGATTTACCCTTGGGGCGGTTGAAGACAGGCACTCCGGCGCGGCTCGATCGTCGCAGCATCGATTGGGACAATCTGGCTGAAGATCGCGGCGACGAAGTCCCCGAGCCGTTTTCAAGCATGACTACCGCTATCACCAACCCGCAGATCAGTTGCCGGATCACCGCCACCACACCCGCCACCCATGCGATTATCCGTGAAAATATACAGCTATCAGCGGTTTACGGTGGCGCCATTTCTGGACGCGGGCCACGTTACTGCCCTTCGATCGAAGACAAGGTCGTTCGCTTCGCCGATCGGGAGCGACATCAAATTTTCCTGGAGCCGGAGGGATTGGATGATTTTACCGTGTATCCCAACGGCATTTCCACCAGTCTGCCGGCTTGGGTGCAAGCAGCCATGCTGCGCACCATTCCAGGGCTGGAACATGCCGTGATCATCCGGCCAGGCTATGCCGTGGAGTATGATTATGTCGATCCACGGGCTTTGGCGCCCACGCTGGAAGTGAAATCGGTATCCGGGCTATTTCTGGCCGGACAAATCAACGGCACCACGGGTTATGAAGAAGCCGGTGCACAAGGACTGATCGCCGGAATCAATGCGGCGCGACGGGCCGATGGGCAGGAAGGCGCGGTGATCAGCCGCACCGAAGCTTATATAGGTGTGTTGATCGATGATCTTACCACGCAAGGTGTAACCGAACCCTATCGCATGTTCACGTCGCGCGCCGAATTCCGTCTATCGTTGCGCGCCGACAATGCTACCAGTCGCCTAACTCCTTTGGCGATGAAATTAGGAACGGTGGGAAGCTTGCGGGCAAGCCATTTCACTGCCGAGCAATCGGCCATCGATGCCGCCTTGGCGCAAGCGCGCAACGAAGGCGCCACTCCGGCACAAGCCGCGGTCGCTGGCCTGGCGGTGCGACAAGACGGGCGTTGGCGTAGCGTGCTTGATCTACTGGGGCTTGCCCCCAATCCTGCGGCCATTGCACAGTTGGTGCCTTGGTTGGCACAGCTACCTCCGCGCGTGCGTGCGCAGGTGGAAATTGAATCGCTCTATCAAGGCTATTTGAAACGGCAGGATTCAGAAGTGGCGCAAGTGCAGCGGCAAGAAACCGTGATGTTGCCATCCGATCTTGATTTTGCGGCCATTGGTGGGTTGACCACCGAAATCCGTGAAAAATTACACAATATTCGCCCCGGCTCGATCGGCGCCGCCAGCCGTATCCCAGGCATGACTCCTGCGGCCCTGGTGGCGTTGCTCGCTCATTTACGCAAGCGCCCTGCCGCCGAGGAATGTTTCACGTGAAACAAGCGGCCGATCGTCCAATGCTTGCGGCACTCAATGTTTCACGTGAAACGGAACTGCGGCTGGAGGCCTATGTCGATCTGCTGCAAAGCTGGTCACAACGCATTAATTTGATCAGCCGCCATGATCTAAACACCATCTGGCCGCGCCATGTCATGGACAGCCTGCAATTGGCCCCGTTGGTCCGCCCCGATATTTCCCATGCCATCGATTTGGGATCCGGCGCGGGCTTTCCCGGCCTGATCCTCGCCATCGTTACCAATATCCGGTTTCATTTGGTCGAGTCCGATCAACGCAAATCGGCCTTTTTACGTGAAGCGTCCCGCATCACCGCCGCACCCGCCACCGTTCATCCCGTGCGCATCGAAGCGCTGGAAATCGCCCCCGCGCCGCTAATCACCGCCCGCGCTCTGGCGCCGCTCAACCGCCTTTTGCCACTTGCCGCTCGTTTGCTTGCCGAAAATGGTGAATGTTTGTTTTTAAAGGGCGCGCAGGCCGATGCAGAGCTAGATGAAGTGCGCCAAGACTGGCATATGGAGTTGCACCGCCATGAAAGCTGCACCTCTCCCGATGCAACGATCTTCCAAATCTGTGACCTAAGGCATGTCTAGTCCTGTGCGCCCGCTGATCATTGCCATCGCCAACCAAAAGGGGGGCGTCGGCAAAACAACTACCGCCATCAATCTCGCCGCGGCCTTGGC
>JAJZHU010000297.1 GCA_021798375.1 Pseudomonadota bacterium
ATTTAACCAATACAACGATCATTGACTGGATTGGGAATCCTGTCAATCCGATGGATAGCCCCAGGAGGTCATTCCAACCAGAGCCCATTAGAGGCTGAATAAAATGCGTGACGTCGCCGATCTTTGTGCAAAACGTCACCCTGCCATACTCCATTGCTTTCCTGCATAACCAACACCGGAATGTCCTGCTCCCACGCGCCCCACCTTAATTTGGTGGTTTGCAATGCCTTGCCGATCTCACCCGCCGGTTGCACCACGCCGCTCACCAAATATTGCGGCATTTGAATCTCTGACAACGACCAGCTTTCCTGCTCAGTTTCGCCTGCATACCAAGGCCTCAATTCGCTATTCCGCCACCGCGCCAAGCGCAGCAGCATCGAGGCTTCCCCCAGCCTGGTAGGGGTAACGATGTCGCTCGTCCAAGCGCCGGCGTTTCGGGTGTAGCCTGCGTCCCATTTCAAGAAATTCTGCCCGGCGATGCTTTCATGGGCGCTTTTGGTGCCTGCCGCCTTGTTGGCGCTGCGCTGCAAGCCGGATGGATAGGGTGTTTCATCATCATAGGTCTGCTCGACCAGGTTGCGCACGTCGCCGGGCTGAAAAATACGGTCCTGCGCGAACAGGAAATGGGCGGTACGCCACAGCAGCGCATGATCTTGATACACGCGTCCGGTGCGTCGCAACTCGGTGCCCAGCCAGTTTGCCGGTGCATCTTTGATGGGCGGGGGGGACAACACCAACAATTCGGCTTCACCGCTGCGCTCAGGGCGCACATGCCGCCACAAACGACCGGCGCGTTGGATCAGCAGATCCATCGGCGCCAAATCGCTGATCAGCAGATCGAAATCGAGATCGAGACTTTGCTCAATCACCTGGGTGGCTACCACCACGCCATGGCGGTTGTTGCTGCACTTGCCAAAGCGCTCAACAACGTCGTTCTCAACCTTGATACGATCCCCCATAGCGAAGCGCGAATGGAACAAATCGGCCTCGACTCCCGCATCACGCAGGGCACGCCACGCAGCGGTGGCATCAAGCACCGAGTTGCGAATCCAGGCGACCGCTTGCCCGGCGGCGGCAGCCTCGATGATACGTGAAATCGCTTGTTGTTCGGTGTCCAGACGCCGCACGCGGATCGAGCGTGCCAATTCCGGCCGGCCTGCACAGGGAATTTCTTGCACCGAATTATCGGCTGCCACGGTCACGAGCGGATAGGATTGGCTCGTGGGTTTGGATAAATTTTGACCAATCGCCTCGGCATGGGCCTCGATCAATTCCCGGCGCGTAGCTTGGGGCAAAGTAGCGGACAATATCACCGTGCTGCCACCCATCCCGGCGTGAAATCGCACCAAGTTCCGCATTCCCCGCCGCATATAAGGATCGTAGGCATGGGCTTCATCGATGATCAGCACTCGCTGATGCAAACCTTGCAACCGTAGCGGCGCATGGCGCGAGGGCAGCACGCCCAGCAGCGCCTGATCGATCGTGCCAACCCCAACGGCTGCAAAAAACGTACGGCGACGGTCTTCGGCGATCCAAGCGGCACATTGGGCTGAGGCGGTTTCATCGGCAGGGTCATTCGTTGCCTGATCGCTGGTCGCGGCCCCGCGCAAAATGCTATCCTGGAAACCACGATGATCACGCCTGCGCCCATGCGCCAACACCAGCGAGGGTGTGCTGCCAGGCTGAAACAGCCGCCGATAGGCATCAGCGAGCCGCTGATACATGCCATTGGCGGTAGCCATGGTGGGCAAGGCCACAAACAAGCCCTGCGCCCGCCCTGAGGCCATCAGACGATGGGCGACCAGCAACGCGGCTTCGGTCTTGCCACTACCGGTTTGATCTTCGATCAACACCAAAGCAGGGCCTGTATGCCCAAGGTCCATCTGCACCGCAAGTTGTTGCACGGGTGAAGGCTGCAAAGGTACCGCCCCACCCACCAGATCAGCGAGGCTGACATGGGGCGCCACCAGTGCAGCATCGAGCCCAGCCGCCGCCACGGCTTTTTGGGCTCGGGGCAAAGCGACTTTGTTCCAATAGTCGTCCAACGACAAATTACGTTCGTGGTAGGGAAA
Organism: Pseudomonadota bacterium; assembly: GCA_021798375.1. Classification (GTDB taxonomy): domain Bacteria; phylum Pseudomonadota; class Alphaproteobacteria; order Acetobacterales; family Acetobacteraceae; genus JAJZHU01. Next base: position 2,073 of record JAJZHU010000297.1, read on the forward strand.
CCAATGTTCTGCCGAGCCAATCCAATCGGCTAACACAGTCAAACCCGCCAACCACCACACCAGGCCAGGTAAAGTTGCCTTGGTTGGTCGCGGCAACGGCGTCGGGTTTAGAACTCGCCGCACATCGGCGATAAATTCTCTGGCACTGCCAATGGAAATCGGGCCGACCTGTGTGGACCAGTAAAAATCTTCTCCGCCATCGGGCGGTCTGCCGTGATGACCCGCAATGGCGCGCAACAATGCGGAACGGTCACTATTACTGCTCCACCCCTCCCACAGCGGCAGCAAAACGTCGCTCAAATCATCGCGCAGCATCAAAAAGCCTAACTCGTCGTGCCCCCGTGATGAAACATCGCGGTGCGCTCCAAGGCTTACGGGCCAACATTCATCTCGCTTGCTTTGGAACGCCTCGCTGAATTTTCCAACATCGTGGCACGCCACCAGCGCCACGACCGCAGCATAATGCGCTGGATCACTCCACACAAAGGGCGCCACGGTTCGGGATTGGCACAACATTACCATCGCCACCGCCGCCACATCCAGACAGTGATATGCAACTGGGTGACACGCGGGACTTGTCGATTCAGAAGACCGCGCCTTGCCCCAAAATTCTAGATATGCTGGAAGGGATCGAGTCAAACTGCACCTCGTTCACTTTCTAATGGACACAGACAAATAGCCCCAACAAGGCGCGCCCATGATGGTTTCGGCTCCGTTGGTGAGATCCCGTGCGATTTCGGCATTCAAGCGCCGACCAACGCGGTAATCGACATGGTCAAACGTCCATTTTTAGATTCTTGGCTACATTGTCGTTCAGGTGAAACAGCATTTGGCGATTCTTCCTGTGTGCCGTTTTTTCCGATGCCTCGTCCTCGCCTGGATGTTCATCCGTAACCACCGCACCTGATGGGAACCCATTGGATGACGTTAGATCGAAAGCAGAAAAGAGACAAACAGTAACCAGGTAAACTGAAAACACATTCCATTACTTGGCCGCCAATTACCGATCCCCGTCAGGGCCAGTGATATTCTGCCCCAAAAAAATTCTCTTTCGGATATTTTTTTCGCTTGCCGACATTTTTCCACTCAAAGCAACCAAGGCCTGCTCCCGTGTCCCCCGGCTGGCCACGCCTGTGGCCGGCGCCGAACAGCACGTTGGTGGGCTCAACACCGCGGCGACGTGTTGGCTAAAACGCAGCTACCGTGAGGTGCCGACGAAGCTGCGAGGCGGGGACTGGATCGCAAGATCGCTGCAGCCGCTTTCGGTCGGGGGTGCAATCGGCGCAAGCCGGATCTCCGCAAATTCATGCAGCCAAGGAAC
>JAJZHU010000298.1 GCA_021798375.1 Pseudomonadota bacterium
GGCGATGGCTTCCCCGCTGCCGACCCGTGGCAGGTAGGCCGATTTTTGCTGTTCGTTGCCGAACAGCGTGATCGCCGCACTGCCAAGACCCTGCATGGCAAAGGAGAAATCGGCCAGACCGGCGTGGCGGGCCAGGATTTCGCGGCCCAGGCACAGACCCCGGACATCGAATTCCTTGGCCCGGCCGCCATAAGCGGCCGGAACGCAAGCCGACAGAAACCCTGCCTTGCCAAGTTCGCGCACCAAACGGCGTGCGGTATCGTCCATGGCGGGACCATGCGCATCCTCGTCGGAGCACAAAGTCGGCAGGGAAGCAGTAGCCCATTCCTCGATCTTCGCCGCGAAACTACGGTGTGAATCGTCGAAAAACGGCCAATTAAGGAAGGACTTGTCGGACATCAGTTACCCTCGAATACAGGACTTTGCTTGTTGGCGAAAGCGACATAAGCACGTTCAAAGTCTTTGGTCGCCATGCAAATCGACTGGGCTTGCGCTTCGGCTTCGATGCATTCGCCAAGGCCCATGTTCCATTCCTGCCACAGCATCTTTTTGGTCATGGCGTGGCCGAAAGTTGGGCCGTTGGCCAGCGAATGCGCCAGCTTGGTGGCATTGGCGAGCAAGTCCTCGGGGGCGTGCAGGCTGTTGTAGTAACCAAAGCGCTCGGCTTCCTCGCCGGGCATGGCGCGGCCCGTCAACAAAAGCTCCGACGCGCGGCTGAGGCCGATCATGCGCGGCAGCAAGCTGCAGGCGCCCATGTCCGCACCGGCCAGACCGACGCGCACGAACAGAAACGCCACTTTGCTGCGCGCGGTGCCCAGGCGGATGTCCGAAGCGCAGCCCAGCATGGTGCCGGCGCCGGCGCAGATGCCGTCGATCGCGGCGACGATGGGTTGCGGCGCCTGGCGCATCGCTTTTACCGCGTCGCCGGTCATGCGGCAGAATTCCAGCAGGCCGGGCATGGGCATCTTGGTCAAAGGCCCGATGATTTCATGCACGTCGCCGCCCGAACAGAAATTGCCGCCCGAACCGGTGATGACGACCGATTTTACATCGTTGGCATAGGCCAGATTGAGGAACAGGTCGCGCAACTCGCCGTAGGAATCGAACGTCAGCGGATTTTTCCGCTCCGGACGATTGAGCGTCAGCGTGGCAACCTTGCCATCCACCTGCCAATCGAAGTGCGTTGCCTTGTATTCACTCGCTTTGAATTCTCTCATCGTCTTTGTCTCTCTCAATAAGGATAATTTAGGTTAGCCAACCATCGCGATGCCGCCGTTGACGCTCAACACCTGACCGGTGATGTAGTCGGCACGGTTGCTACCCATGAAAATGATGCCATCGGCCACTTCAGACGGCTTGCCGAAGCGGCGCAGCGGAATCGCCTTGACGAACGCTTCCAGGAATTTTTCCGGTTCCGAACGCAACAGCGGCGTGTCGGTCGGGCCGGGGCAGATGCAGTTGACGTTGATGCCATGACGCGCGCCTTCGCGGGCCAGAGCCTTGGTGAAGGCGATCACGCCGCCCTTGGCCGCCGAATAGACGCTTTCGCCCAGGCTGCCGACGCGCCCGGCATCGCTGGACACCAGTACGACCTTGCCGCTTTTCTGTTCGATCATCACGGGGAAGAAGGCGCGCATCAGTTCCACCGGGCCGAGCAGATTGAGCGCGATCACCTTTTTCACGAAGGCGTCGTCGTTCTGTACGAACGGTTGAATGTGGCCCCAACCGGCGACATTGGCGATCACGTCGATGCGGCCCTTGTCGGCCAGAATCTTGTCCTTGGCGGCATTGATCGAGACCACGTCGGTGAGATCGAGTTTGATGAATTGCGCTTTGCCGCCGTTGGCGCGGATTTCGGCCGCGGCCTTTTCGCCGGCTTCGCCGTTGATGTCGCCGAGCAGCACGTCGGCGCCCAATTCGGCAAATCCCTGAGCGGTGCACAGGCCGATGCCCGATGCGGCGCCCGTGACGAATACCACTTTATCCTTGAAGTTCATGGCAATTATGTTCCTTGGGTTCTTGTTCAGATCAATCAGTTTGCAAAGGCTATTTCTTGGCGAGGAACGCTTCGACCCGGGTGCGGGTTTCCGGTTCGTGGAGCAGCAGGTCTTTGGTGGCCTGCAACTCTTCCTCGTATCCATTGCGGCTGGGGTCGGTGTAGGCGGCGATGCAGGCTTTCGCGGCCGCCGTGGCGGCGCGGGGAAGCTTGCCCAAACGTTCGGTCAATTCCTCGGTAAAGCTCGCCAGTTCGGCGCGGGGTACCGCCCAGTGAACGACGCCGAGTGCCGCGGCGGTGGCGCCATCGAGAATTTCGGCGCCAAGAATCATCCGCTTGGCGATGGCGGCGCCGCACAGCGCGGTCAGTCTTTGTGTGCCGCCGGCGCCGGGGATCAGCCCCAGATTGGTTTCGGGCAGCGCCAGTTTCGCTTCGTTGGCGGCAACCCGAAAATCGCAGGCCAAAGCCAATTCAAGCCCGCCGCCCATGGCCACCCCGCTCACCTCGGCGACTGTCGTCATGGCCAGCTTCTCCAGCCGCATCAGCAGAACCTGGATGTCGCGCACTGATTCGATCTGGGCATCGACGGATTCCGGGTTGGCCAGATTGGCCCGCATTTCGCCCAGATCCGCGCCGGCACAGAACACCTTGAGCGCGCTTTGCAGGCGCAGCACGCGCAGGCCGCGGTCCCGCTCCACCTGGTCCAGCGCGTCATGGATCGCCGCGATCAAGCGGACGCTCAGCGCGTTGACCGGCGGATTTGCCAACGCCAGCACGGCGACCCCGTTCTTCTGCGTCAACTCGACGATCGCTTCGGACATTCCACACCCCACAAACTGAACAGCCGTTCATTATGACTGAACGATTATTCATTTTGCGGGGCATGTCAAGCCTCAACTATACGCCGGATTGTCTTGTTGGACGGTACAGCCTAAAGAATCCCGGCTTTGTTGGCCTTCCAGCGATCATATTCGGTGGACAATTGCGACACATGGAAACGCTCTTCCGCCGCCAACTCGCGATAAAGCTGGAGCGCCGAGGAGCCTTTCGGCTGGTTGTCGCTGGCCGCCGCAAAGAATGCCGCTGCTCGTTCCTCAAACAAGATAGCGGTTCTGAACAGGCTGTCGGGATCGCCCGGTATGTCCTTGAACCCGGCGTGAGCGATGGCCAGATCGAGCCGGAAATCCGTCGAGCGCGCGGGTATGTCCATATGATAGCGGCGCGACAGCGTCTCCATATGCTCGTTTTCCATTTCGGCGAACTTGCCGAACAACTCCTTCAGCACCGGATCGTCGGTCGCCATGGCCGCGGCATGATAGAATGCCTGACCGCCCAACTCGATTTCAAAGGCCGTGCGCAGACTCTCCATCGCCACCTCCTCGGCCGGGCTGCC
>JAJZHU010000299.1 GCA_021798375.1 Pseudomonadota bacterium
CTCCATTCCCGCCGCGATCCGCCGGCAAAATGCCGCCCCCGCTGCCGTCGGCGGCATCCCCTGCGGGGTCCGCTCGAATAATGTCTCTTGCAGTGTTTTTTCCAACGCCGATATCGCGCCCAGAACCGCCGGCGGCGACAAATTCACCTTCCCTGCCGCCTTCACGGCGCTGCCAAGTTCGCGGACCGCGAGGGCGGCGCGAAGCTGACGCATTTTCAGAATGGGAACCATGTCGTGGAGTCTCCAATATAACGCCGCCATTTGCCGGCGAAACATATACCTCGGATCCAATCTCGTGCTAACGTGGATGTGGAGTGTCCGGTTGGCTTGGCGCGATCCTTTTGGGATCAAGACAGCGGGTCGATCGGGCATGGGGGGCTAACACGCAAAGGACCATGGAGAATGGCTGAAAAACCAATACCGGGAACGCCGGTTTTCACGGGCGAGTCGGCCAAAAAAGGCTATGCGCTCAACAAGATGTGTTATTCGTTGAACGAGGCGAAGAATCGCGAGGCGTTTTTGGCCAACGAAGACGCTTATTGCGATAGTTTCGGCATGACCGAGGAACAGAAGGCGGCCATTCGCGCGCGTTCGGTCGAAGCCTTGATCGCGGCTGGCGGTAACGCTTATTACCTCGCCAAGTTCGCCGGAATTTTTCACCTGAACATGCAGGATATCGGGGCTCAGCAGACTGGCGTCTCGGTCGATGAATTCAAGGCCAAGCTAAAGGCCTATGCCCGCTTTAATGACGACGTCAACGCCGGGAAGGTGCCCCATGTCTAAGGTTATCGGTAGCGTTTCGACATCGCATGTTCCGGCGATCGGCAATGCGATCGCCAAAAGATTGCAGCAAGATCCGTATTGGAAGCCGTTTTTCGACGGCTTTATTCCAGTGCGCGAATGGCTTGCCAGGAATACCCCCGACGTGGTCGTGGTGGTTTACAACGATCACGGCCTGAATTTCTTCCTCGACAAGATGCCGACCTTCGCCATTGGCGCCGCGGCGTCCTATGGTTCCGAAGATGAAGGCTGGGGCATCCCCACCGTGCCGCCTTTGGCTGGCGACGTTGATTTGTCGTGGGCGATCATCGAGGGCGTGGTGAAGGACGAGTTCGACGTCACGACCTGCCAGGAGATGCTGGTCGATCACGCGGTGACCATTCCGCTGCAACTGCTTTGGCCCGCGGGTCCGCCGCCGGTAAGAATTGTGCCGATCGCGGTCAATACGGTCCAGCATCCGCTTCCTTCGGCGGCGCGTTGCCTGAAGTTCGGCCAATCCATCGGCCGCGCCATCGCCGCCTATGGTCCCGCGCTCAAGATCCTGGTGCTTTCGACCGGCGGTCTTTCGCATCAACTCGAAGGCGGCCGGGCCGGGTTCATCAATCCGGAATTCGACGCTCTGTGTTTGAATGCGCTGATCAACGATCCGGAAAAACTGACGGGTTACACCACCCATCAGATCGTCGAACTTGCCGGCAGCCAGGGTTCCGAAGTGCTGAACTGGATCGTGGGACGCGGGATCGTTCAAGGTGAGACGCGCGAAGTGTTGCGCAATTATCATATCCCCATCTCGAACACGGCCTCGGCGGTTCAGGTGCTTGAGCCGGTCTGAAATAATCTGGGGCCGGGCGTCCGCTATGGGGGCCCGGCTTTTTATTTGCGGCGCGTTTTATCGCCCCGCCAGCCCTCGCGGCATCACCGCCAGCAGGTTTATATCTTCGTTGGTATTGGCCGTCGGCACGGCGAATTGCTGAATGCGGGAATAGTACAACATGATGTTGGATGCGGTCTGGCGCGCGTGCTCGCGCATCAACGCATCGGCCCGCGCTCCTTGCCCGTTCTGCAGGGCATCAAGCACAGCCTCGTGCTGAAATTGGGAAATCCGCAGATTTTCGAATTGTTGGCGGCGGATGGTTTCGTCGGATGCATCGCCGAAATAGGACCGGGCCGAGGCAAACGGCAGTTTTTCCACCTGGTCGATGGCGTCCTTCAGGGCCTTGTTGCCGGAATTGCCGACGATCAGCCCGTGAAACCCCTCATTCATATCGGCCCAGCTCATCTGGTCGATCGAACCCGAGGCGATCACCCGTTGCCCCTGGGCGATATAGTCTTTCATGGCGATCACCAGCTCGGGTGACAGGCCTGCCTCGGCGAGTGTGCGCGCCGCCATGCCTTCCAGCACGCCGCGCAGTTCAATGGCGTCGTGAATGTCTTTCAGTGTGAATTCGCGCACGATATAGCCGCGTTTGTCGGCGGCCAGCACCAAACCTTCGCCGGCCAGCACGCCCAGGGCATAGCGTATCGGCGTACGCGACACGCCAAGTTGCTCGGCCAGCGGGATTTCCGCCACGCGTTGGCCCGGCGCCAGACGGCCGTCCAGGATCATCTCCCGCATTTTGATAACGATGCTGCTTTGCCGTGACATCGAACCCTCGTTGATGCGAATGTCTTATGGACCAGAGGAAGTGACGCCTCGTCAAGCGCTTTCACCATATCAAGGCGCGAACCCGGCGATGGCGCTGCGACGGCACCCGTCCATCCATATAATGTATACATTGTATCGATTATTGGGGAAATGCGGGCCGGCACGTCAGTGGGATGCCCCGCGTTGGTCAAAAACCGGCTCGCCCCCCGAATAAAATCGGCCGATGGATGATTTTTGTTGGAAATCTTGGCGTTCCAGTGGATCCAATTGATCTAGATCATTCCAAAAGATGGCAGAACTGGCGCCTTATGCAAGTCGCGGGGCGGGATTCAGAACGATAATTATCGTCGGCGAGTTTCTTCTCAACTGAAAATGGGATACAATCGAAGCGCAGGCGCTTATAAGTCTGACAGGTGACGAGTGAGGCGGCGAGCATCACGAGCTTGTTATATCCGCTCGAAAGCTGGCATGGTTGCGGTTTCCTGGGGGAAGGGAAAACTTCGTGGTGGATAAGAACAATAGATATGCCCGCCTGTGCCTGTGCTTGTGCGGGGCGTTATGATCAACCCGGCAAGATCCGTCGCGGCAGCCTTTTGCCTGGATCTGCAAGGCAAGCCGGCCGCCGCCGGGATTCTGGATCACGTAACCCGCGATGTGGCGGCGTTCGCCAGGCAGGGGTGCAAGACCCGTATCGCCCAGCGCATTCGCGCCTTGGCCGATGGGGCGCATATTCGTCTGGTGGAACAAATGGCCGATTATATCGCCGAACGATGCCTGATAGACCCGTGTGTAAGCTCGGTCATAAGGGGATGCGGGACATGAAGGTGGGGGCATGAGGGCATTGCGCCATTGGTCGGTCCGCCATGCGGCGGGGATGAAGCGGGTGTACGACGCCGGATTGGCGTTGACCAGGCCGTTCTATCCCTTTCTGCGTTGGGTGGGGCGCGGCTGGCTCGAACCCGTA
>JAJZHU010000300.1 GCA_021798375.1 Pseudomonadota bacterium
GAAAGCGGCGGTGCAGGCGGGGCGCTTGTCGTATCTGGCGGGGCGGATGCCGCGGAAGATGGGGGCGGATCCATCGAGTCCGTTGAGTGGGTTGATTAAGTGACGGGGTGAGGAAGGGAAGGGAAGGGAAGATTCTTCTTTTTGTGGACAAAAAGAAGCAAAAAAACTTTGATTGATTTGGGTTGGTTTTTGGGAAGCTTTGGGAACGATCTTCAACAAAACCAATCCGCACCGATCGTGATTTTTCGCCGCCAGAATTCCCCCAAATTCGTCATGCGAGCGCTTGCGAAGCAATCCAGACGCGCAAGGCAATGATTTTTGGTGGGAGAGTTTGATTTATTAACTTGTTACGCATGAACGGTAACCTCGCATTTATCGCTCCGAATTTGCGGCCTTGAATCGCTCCCGCGCATCGTGGATTTCCTGTTTGTGCGTGCGGATCCATTTGTGCAGTCCGATAAACTGGTCCAGCAGACCGAGCCCCATCGGCGTGATAGCGTAATCCACGCGCGGCGGGACTGTCGGCGTCACCGTTCGGGAGATGAGCCCGTCGCTCTCAAGTGAGCGCAAACTTAGGGTCAGCATTCTTTTGGAAATATTCCTGTCGGCGCTCATGACGCCGACGAGTTTCTGCAATGTGGCATGACGAAACGGGCCTGACCGCAACACCAGCAGCAGCAGACTGCTCCATTTGTCGCCCAGTCTGGCCACGATCTCCCGGATAGGGTTGTCTGGTTGATAGCCATCGTCAGCCATTCTTCGAATCAGAGCTATGAGCGCAGGGTCTATGCCGCAGGCGGGGAGTGAGGATTCCGGCGTCGCGCGCAAAATAGTGGTTACGGCTGCGATAACATCATCGGCCGTGGGTAATGTTTTGTTTTTGTGTGGTTTTTTATTTTTCACCCAATTCCCCCGTTCGAGATCCCGCCTTGTGGCTCGCTTTGACCGAAATTTGGGCACAAAAATGTGCCTTCTTCCGTAATTTCCGGCTTTCCATTAATGAGTCGTAACACAGTGGGCGGTTCCACAAAATAGGTAAGGAGAAGCGTCGTCTCAGATTGAGCTTTCATCATCGCGATGAATGCGCGTGTTCGTGACGAGCACGTGGTGTCGCTGACGTATCATCTATCTAAATAACATCACCAGAAATTGCGAATTTGCAAAAGGGGGGGCTATGCTCAAGAATTATCGGAATAAATTCCTACAAAATTCAGCTTTGGTTACAGCCGCGGCAATAGGAGCATTCGTGTCGTCATCCGCCTGGGCGCAGAGCATGTCGGATGCAAGTGCGGCCGGAGAGATTAAAACAATCGTGGTGACCGCTGAAAAGCGCCCCACCAACGCGCAAAGGACGCCGATTTCGATCGCCGCAGTATCCGGCGCGCAGATTGCGCGCGATGGCGAGTCGTCGATCGCGCAGGTGATGGCGAAGGTGGGTGCGGTCAAGGTGCTACAGGGGCAGGATGGGCCGACTTTCTATATTCGCGGCGTTGGAACCGGCGTTCCGACCGGCATCGGCGATCCGGAAGTCAATTTGAACATCGATGGAATTTACCAATCGGAACCGGAGTTCTCGCTCGCGGGTCTGTACGATATCGCTCGTGTCGAAGTTCTGCGCGGGCCGCAGGGCACGTTGTATGGGAAAAATGCCGTTGCCGGCGCTGTTAATATCATAACCAACGACCCGACGTTCAAATACGAAGGCGCCGCGTCGGTAGGTGTTGGCTCGTATAATCTCATTCAAGCGCAGGGTATGATTAATGTGCCGCTCAGCGACACGGTGGCGGTTCGTGCCGCGTTTGGAACGGAAAATCACAGTGGTTATCTTTCCAATGGCGCCGACGATGCGAACGTTCAGTCCGAGCGCCTGAAGTTGCTATATCGGCCGAACGACAAGGTGCGTTTAGTTGTTGCCGCGGACAACACCCATGAGGGTGGCGAGGGCGAGGGCGAAATTCAGCTTACTCCTCCACCGCCTGGTTTTGTGACCAATCCCGCCTATCCCAAGGGTACGGCCCTTCTTGGCAATGCCATCCATACGTCGAATCCCTGGACATCACCTGATCCGGCCACTGCGTCGCGCGACGCCAATTTCCACAGCATACGCGCCCAACTCGATTGGGACCTGGGATTCGGTGTGCTGACTGTCATTCCCGCTTACCGGCACTATGATTACTCTTGCCTCAGTTGCTGGCGTTCGGAAACGGACCAGAATAATTATGTCAGCGAGCATCAGACCACGGTTGAAGCACGTTTGGCATCGGAAGCGAATTCTCCAATTAAATGGCTCGCTGGTCTATATTATTTGAATTCAAACAATCCATCTAATGGATTGCAACTGACGCCGGGAGAGGATTCATTTGCCAGCACGGCGGGCAATACGGTCAATCAATTCGGCCAGGGCTTGTACACTACGAATTCCTACGCCGCATTTGGTCAGGCTACTTATCCGGTGACTGATTGGCTGCGTCTGACGGGCGGACTGCGTTATAACGACGACCAGAAGCAAGAGAACGGCTTTATCTCGTCCCAGACCGGCGGCGTTACCACCGCCTCGACGGGTAATTTCACCACCAGTAAGTCTTGGGATGCGCTTACCTATACAGGTGGCGTCGAGATGGATTTGGCGAAAAATTCACTGCTTTATGCGAAAGTCTCGACCGGCTATAAGGCCGGTGGATTTTACCAGGGGGCGGCGCCGGACAGCTATAATCCGGAAAAACTGACGTCTTATGAAATCGGATCGAAGAACCGCTTTCTGAATAACCGCCTGGAAATCAATGTCGACGCCTTCTACTATGATTATCGTGATTATCAGGTGAATTATCTGGGTTTCATCAACCCTGCCAGCGCATTTATCTTTGGCGTGCTGACCCAGAATGCAGCGGGCGCCCAGATATACGGCGCAGATATCGAAACGCGTTATATGCTGACGCCAAACGATCAATTAGATGCGTCTGTCTATCCGCTGCACGCGAGATTCAGCACGCTGATTCTGCCTGGCTTCTTTGGCGGCAATTTCACTGGGAATACCCTGCCGTTCGCGCCTTCTTGGAGCGGCAACCTTGGCTATCAGCATATGTTCGACATCGGGGATACGGGAACGGTGACGGCGCGCATCGAAACGCACCTGGAAACCGGCTCATGGGTCACGTTCCAGCACAGCGCGAGCACATATCAGTCGAGCTATTCCAACTCCAACGCCTATCTGACCTATGAGACGCTGGGTGGGAAATGGAGTGTTACGGCCTACGTCAAGAACCTGGAAAATGCCGCCATTATCACCAACGCACAGAATGGTCCGGCGGGATTGATGACCGGGGACATCGCGCCGCCCAGGACCTATGGCGTGCAGGTTTCGGACAAGTTCTAAACAATTCTCTATCG
>JAJZHU010000301.1 GCA_021798375.1 Pseudomonadota bacterium
TCTGGGGTCCTGCCGCAAGTTGCATGCGGCGAAGTCATGCCAATCTTGGCGTGGTGATGATCAACACAGCCGGCAATATCGGCGGTGCGGTCAGTCCGATTCTGATCGGATTTGTGCGCGACCGGACCGGATCGTTCCAAGATCCGGTGCTGGCGCTGGCGCTTTTGCTGGCGATGGGGGTTGTGATGCTGTTACCGCTCAGTGGATTGCTGCGCACGAATAAATGCCTGGTGATCAAGGAAGCGTAACGCGCTAACACGCCCGATGTTCGGTTCGTTTGATAACCTCATCCTGCATATTCTTGCCAAGCTGAACAAAATAGGCGCTGTAACCGGCCACGCGTACCGCGAGGTTACGATGTTTGACTGGGTAATTCTGCGCGTCAATCAACGTCTCCTTATCAACCACGTTAAATTGAATATGCTTGCCGCCCTCGCTGAAGTACGTTCTGATCAACGCCGCCGCCTTTTGCAAATCGCTGTCCGATTTTAATGCGGACGGATGCAATTTCATATTCATCAACGTTGCCTGATACGGATCCTGATTTATCTTCATCGCGCTTTTGATCGCCCGCGTGGGGCCGTTTACATCGGCCCCTTGCATCGGCGACATTGTGCCATCCGCAAAGATTTCCCTTGCGCCGCGCCCATCGGGGGTCGCTCCGGTAAGCGCGCCGCCGGGCTGATGAGATGTTATCGAGATCGCCGTCGGCTTATGCGTGCCACCATATAAAGTGGTGAAGGATTGTGTCGTATCTGCCCAAAACTGGTAGAGATCACGCGCGATTTCATCGACGTAATCATTGTCGTTGCCGAACTTGGGGGCCGCCAGGCACTTTTTTTGCAAAAACTCATGGCCAACCCAATTGGCGTCCAGCGCTTCTTTTATCTGACCGATCGTATATTGCGAAGTGTCGAACACAAGCGTCTTGATGGCCGCCAACGAATCGGCAACATTGATCATCCCAACGGGATTCATCACCGCGCCATTTTCAAACGGCATCGTGCGGTTCAAGATGTCTTTTCCCGCGGCAACGCCATCATGCATCAGCGAGGAGCGCAGTGGATCGGGAAATGCCTCACGCATTACAAACAGTTCTATATTGTTTTTTTCCGCTGTCAGCGCCATGAAATAGGTCAGGTGTTTTTGGAATGCCGCCAAAAATTCGTCGTAAGTGGTGAACGCGGCAAGATCGCCGACTTTCGGGCCAACCTGTAGCCCGGTATTGGGATCCACGCCATCACGCAGGAAAATTTCGAACACAAGCGGCACGATAAACATGCCGATCGCCACAGTCCGCGACTGAGCGGGAATATTGGCGTCGAGACAGCCGGTCAGAACGTAATCGCGCGCGGTCTCGATGGGAACTCCATTGTCCACAAAATAGCGAATATATGATTTGTCGCCAACAAAGGCAGGCATACCAATTCCCGTTCTGACAACGTCCAGTGCTTTCATCATCAGTTCATCCGGCGTGTCGTCGTGAACGCGAACCGTGATGGTGTGATGCGGTAATTTCGTCAGCTTGGCGGCATCGAGAACCAGGTAGGTCATTTCATTGGTCGCATCGCGGCCATCCGCTGTTTGCCCGCCAATGGTCCAATTGTGCCACTTCGCCATGCCGGCGTTTTTCTTGCGGTTGTTGGCGCCCGAAACCCGGTTCAACTGCATGTCCTTGATGCGCAGACAAGCCAGCAATTCGATCGCTTCGTCACGGGAAATAAGTCCGGCTTCGACGTCTTTTTTGTACAACGGATACATATATTGATCGAATCGCCCGGCAGCGGCTGTGGGGGAAGGATTGATGGCCAGAAACAAAAACCAGAACGCCTGAATCCCCTCGTGGAGACTCCGCGCTGGATTTGCCGGCACCCACCGGCAGATTTCCGAGATGTTCTGCAGTTCTTTCTTTCGGACCGGATCAATTTCGGCATCGGCCATGGTGGCGGCCAGTTCAGCAAAGCGATTGGCAAAGCGAACGAGCGCTTTGTTGGCGATCAGAACCGATTTCAGGTAATAGGCTCGTGCCGGACCATCCGCGCTGTCGAAACGAAGCGAGCGCAGTTCATCTTCCGCCTGTTGGATGACTTTGTTCAGTCCTTGATGAATCACCAGCGGTATATCGACCGCCATCAAATAAAAGCCCGGTCCTAACCCCAAACCCGACTGCGCATAGCCTCCGCCAGATCCCTCGGTCTTGCTCTTCCATGGCGGGAGAATTACGCCGGATTGCATAAAGGGCCACAGCCGATCGTCATCGGTGACCAATTCACCAACCGCTCGCACGATCGTTCGCGGCGTATAAGACTGATAAAGCTGTTGTAACGTGGCCTCATCCTGGGGAGAGATGATATAGCCTTCCCCCTTCAGCAAATTGATTTCCGCCTCACTCCAGGCAGCATATTCGGAATCGATTTCGAGTCCCATCGGCTGACTGGCGCCATTTCCAACAATAAGCTCTCCAGGTTCGATAAAGATCGTGATATTATCGAGGGTTTTTTCCAGACATTTCGCCCGCCGCAATATCTGCGGCTGACCTTCTGTAGCCCGCAGCGTCTCGTAAACAATCTTCAACTTCTCAATACATAGCGGGTAATGGTCAACCAACAAGTTTGAGGTAAGCCGCCGCAACCGTTTATTCACCGAAACTTCTCCACCTGTTGAACGCCGTCATAAAATGCACCCGCGAATTCGTCGCCAGAGCAGATCCGGAAAATCGGCTCAAGCGATCGCGCGCCAGCCTCGCCGCCGACATCCAAGGTGGATTGCATTCGAACGCACCGTAAACTCCTGGACGAGGACACGTCCTACCTCGTCACGCACTTAGCTCACCATATTGTTGATGTAATTGTCAACAATATAACACCTAAGCCCCGTAGCTGCGTTCTCTGGCAGCAACTCATCCTCATGTCGGGCAAAATTGCCGTATACACTGCCATATGAGGTGGTCCCAGGATTTCGGACATCATGTTAAGCTATACCCGACCTGGAAAAGGACGGGCCAGAATGGGCAAGATTACACGGAAGCGTTACACGGCTGACTTCAAAGCGAAGGTTGCGTTGGACGCGATCAAGGGCGAACTGACGTTGGCTGAATTATCTGCCAAGCACGGCATCCACCGGACGATGATTGCGGAGTGAAAGAAGAAGGCCATCGAGGGATTGAGTGCGGTTTTTTCGGCCAAAGCGGCGGCAAATGAGGCTCCGAATGCGGCGGGGGTTGAAAGATTGCACGCCAAGATCGGTCAATTGGTGGTGGAGCGGGATTTTTTGGTGAGAGCCTCCGGTCGATGAGCGTCGAACGGACCATGAATGCGATGTTCCTGCGCGATCTCGCCGCCAAAACACGGCGCGGCCAGCGTGGACGGGTTGAAGCCGGCAAATCGG
>JAJZHU010000302.1 GCA_021798375.1 Pseudomonadota bacterium
AACCCCCGAGGACTACAAACGCTATCTGGTCAACAGCCTGCGCGAAGAATTCGACATGCCCGGCGTGCCGATCCGCCTGGAATTCCGCGGCCACGAAAACCCGTTCGACAAGGATTAATCAACTCAACTCACTTGTAGGGTGGGTCCTGTCACCCACCATTCCAGGCACCACTCTCTCCGCTGTCCTCACGAGCGCGGCGCAGCGCAACGACGCCATCAAGGGCAGAGTCACCGCCCCCTTACTTCCCCAATCCCCCCGCCACCAACTTCTTCGCGATCTCGATATAAAACCCCGCTTCCGGCGAGTTCACATCCGCCGCCACCGGCGTTCCGGCATCCGATTTGCTGCGGATCAACGCCAGCAACGGCACCTCGCCCAGAAACGGCACGCCCAAAGCCCCGGCCTCGCGCCTGGCGCCGCCATGGCCAAACAGCTCGGTCACATGGCCGCAATTGGGGCAGCAGAACATGCTCATATTTTCGATCAGACCCAACACCGGCACGCCTGTCTTTTCAAACATCCGCACGCCGCGCCGGGCGTCGATCAGGGCGATGTCTTGCGGCGTCGAGACGATCACCGCGCCAAACAGATTGACCCGCTGCGCCATGGTCAATTGCACATCGCCGGTGCCGGGCGGCATATCCACCACCAGCACATCCAGATCGGGCCAATCCACCTGCCCCATCATCTGTTCCAGCGCCCCCATCACCATCGGCCCGCGCCAGATCAGCGCTTCGTCCGGGTTCACCATGTAACCGATCGACATGCTGGGCATCCCCCAGGCCATCACCGGCTGGATGCGATCGCCGCGAATTTCCGGCTTGCGATCGCTCCCCAGCAGGCGCGGCAGGCTGGGGCCGTAAATATCGGCGTCGAGCAACCCCACTTTCAGCCCCAACCCCTGCAACGCCACCGCCAAATTCACCGCCGTGGTCGATTTGCCTACACCGCCCTTGCCCGAGGCCACGGCGATCACCGCTTTCATATTGGCCAGCAGCTTGGGTTTGCCTTGCGGCGCATGATCGTGCGGCGGAGCAGGCGCCCGCTCGGCCGTGAGCACCACACTCGCCCGCTTCACACCCGCCTGCGACTCCAACAGTTTACGCGCCTGATCGGCCAGCTTTTCCATCACTTCGCGCTCGGCACGATTGGCCATCAGCGACAGACTCACCACCCCGTCACGCAAGCCCAGCCCATCCACGCGCCCCGCCGCCACGATATCGCCATTGCCGCGCGGATCGCGGATCTGGCGCAACACATCCAACAGGCGGGCGGTATCCAGGGGAGCGGTCTCGTCCATCAAAAATTTCCTCTTCTCGGTTACAACAACTTTACCATTCACAACTTGCACCCGGCACGCGGCGCCACCAGTATCATAAGACGTAGAGGATCAACCAAATGCGCCTGAACCCGTTCCGATCGCTTGCCCGTGCCATCTCTTATGCATCGCTGATCGCAGCGTTGCCCACCAATCTTGGTATTGCAACCCTGGGCATCGCAACGCTCTCATACGCTGGCGAGGCCTCGGCGCGCGGCACTCCCAACAGCTTCGCCGATCTGGCGGCCTCCGCCTTGCCCGCCGTGGTGAACATCTCCAGCACCGAGACGCTGAAGCCCGGCCAGGTCGCCGAAAACGACGATGACAACGGGCAGGGACAAGACCAAACCCCGTCGCTGGATCAGATGTTCAAAAACTACCTGCAACAACTGCAGCAAGGCAAAAAACAAGGCGACAACCAAGGCGCGCCCCCCACCCCGCGCAAGGAAGAAAGCCTGGGTTCGGGCTTCATCATCGATCCCTCCGGGATTATCGTCACCAACAATCACGTGGTCGCAGGCGCCGACGAAGTCACCGTCACCTTGCAAGACAACACCACACTGAAAGCCCAGGTGCTAGGCACCGATGCGCGCATGGATCTGGCGGTATTGCGCGTAAAACCCGCAAAGCCCCTACCATCGCTGAAATTCGGCGACAGCGGCAAGGCGCGCGTGGGCGATTGGGTGATGGCGATCGGCAACCCTTACGGATTGGGCGGCACCGTCACGGCGGGCATCGTCTCGGCCGAGGGCCGCGACATCAACCAGGGTCCCTACGACGACTTCATCCAGACCGACGCCCCGATCAACCGCGGCAACAGCGGCGGCCCCTTGTTCAACATGGCGGGCGAGGTGATCGGCATCAACACCGCCATCTATTCGCCCTCGGGCGGCTCGGTCGGGCTGGGATTCTCGATCCCGTCGAATCTGGCCCGCCTGGTGGTCGATCAGTTGCGCGACTATGGCAAAGCCAAACGCGGCTGGCTGGGCATCAAAATCCAGGAAGTCACCCCCGATATCGCCGAAAGCGTGGGCCTGCCCAAGGCCTCCGGCGCCATGATCGACGGGATCGACGACGGTGGCCCCGCGCAGCAAGCCCATCTGCGCAACGGCGACATCATCCTCGAATTCGACAATCAAACCGTGAAAGACATGCACAGCCTGCCGCGACTGGTGGCCGCCACCGAAGCGGGAAAACACGTCGCCATCACCGTGTGGCGCGATGGCAAACTGCAACATCTGCAAGCCGTGCTGCGTGAATTGCCTGATAGCAACGTGAAACTTGCCAGCGCCGTCAAAACCGCCGCCCCCACCACAGATCCCTCGGTGACGCTGGCAAATGTCGGCATCAAGATCGCGACGCTCACCAACGATCTGCGCGACAAATACAATATCGCCGCCACCCAAAAAGGCGTTGTGGTCACCAACGTCACCGACAATGGCGCGGGCGACCAACACGGCTTGAAAGCGGGCCAGGTGATTGTCGAAGTGCAGCAGGCGGCCGTCAACTCACCCAAGGACGTACTGGATAAACTCGCTGCCGCGGGCAAGGAAAACCACAAATACGTGCTGATACTGGTGCAAGATCAGGATGGACTGCGCTGGGTGCCGATCCCGGCCAAGGGTTAAAAGACAGATTCAAAATAAGCAAATTGAAGGACAGCCAGGAATCTTCTTTTTGTGTAACCCCCAAGCTGCCCCCAAACCGGCGTCATTGCGGGCTTTAGCTTGGGAGTTATACCAGACCGCGTGGAGACTGACCCTTGTGACGTCGTCATTGCGAGTTCTTGCGAAGCAATCCATCTTCGCTTTTTCCCTGGCTGCAAAATAAAGAAAGATGGATTGCCGCGCAAGGGCTCGCATGACGGTGGAGCTATAGCTGTGTCAAACTTTACGCTGTCTGGCATTACCTTTTTATTCACAAAAAGAAGACTGCCTTTCCTTTACACCACTTATTGATCTTATTTACATTTCCGCAGACAAATACCTACGCTCCATATTTCCGCGCCGCCCCGAACATCGCCCGCACATTCTCGATCGGCGTTTCCTCGGGCATCGGCGTGGCG
>JAJZHU010000303.1 GCA_021798375.1 Pseudomonadota bacterium
TGCGCGCCAATATTCCGACACCGCCGGGCGTATCGAGAACTGCCAGATCGGCGTGTTCCTGGCCTATGCGAGCAGGTATGGTCAGGCGCTCATCGACCGGCGGCTTTATCTGCCAAAAAATTGGGCCGAAGACCAAGCCATGCGCGCCAAGACACAGATCCCGGAAGCCGTAAGCTTCGCCACCAAGCCTCAGATTGCCAGCGAACTAATCGCCGCGGCGCTCGACACCGGGATGCCGTGCGCGTGGGTCCTGGCCGATGCGGCCGATGGCTCGGATTCCCGGCTGCGGCAGATGCTCGAGGAACGCGAACAACCTTATGTATTGGCGGTCCGGCCCAACCAATACTTGCGCGTCGTGCAAGATGATTGGGGCTTCGTGCAAACCAACCCGGCGGAAATGGCCGATGCGCTCGGCCCAGAAAAATGGACGACGCGCACCGCCGGCGAGGGATCGAAGGGGTTGCGTCTCTATGACTGGGCGCGGTTCCCGTTACCCTGGGCTCATGCGGCGGAATTTGAGCGTTGGGTTCTGATCAGACGTAACCGCCAAGCTCCGGATCAGCGCGCCTATTACTTCGCTTTCGCCCCCAAAGGCGCGACGCTGGCCGAATTGGCAGGTGTCGCCGGCCTGCGCTGGACCATTGAAGAATGTTTCCAGCGCGCCAAGGACGATCTCGGTCTCGATCATTGCGAAGCACGGACCTGGCATGGATGGCACCGGCACATGAGCCTGTGCATGGCCGCCGCTGCCTTTCTCGCCAAATTGGCTGCCGATCTGCGCCGATCCACTTGGGAAAAACCGAACAAAACGAGTCCAACATCCCCAATCGCCGCCTGACGGCGATGGCGGCATTACTGCCCTCGGTTCCAGAGATCCGTTACCTTCTCGCCCGCTTGATGCTCAGGCCACCGATAGCCACCACTGCGATCTGGGCTTGGTCCCTATGGCGAAGACGACATCGGCTCAATGCCGCCCAGGCTCATTACAAACGTCATCAAATGCAACTGTAGTGCTAGAGATTGCATTGCGCCGCTCGGCAATATTTTTCCCCTAAACCGACACAGGCAATCTGATCCGTGCCCGCAACCCATGGGCCGGGCTGGTTTCCAAATAGATATCACCGCCATGGCTGCGCACGATGTCGCGGGCGATGGCGAGCCCCAATCCTGTTCCGCCGAGCGAATTGCTGATGAACGGACGAAATGCCGTCTCGCGCAGATGTTCCGGCATTCCGGGCCCGTCGTCGTCGATCATGATATGCACGCTGCGTTCGGCGGCTTGGGCGCCGATGGTCACATGATCGCCGTGGCGGGCGGCGTTGGTGGCCAGGTTGGTGATGGCGCGGCGCAGGGCATCGGGGCGCACGCGGACGGCCACACCCACGGCGGGGCCGCGTTCGATTTTGGCGCCCGCGCGGCGGGCGGCGGCGGCGACTTCGTCCAAGATCAGATCCACATCCATGGTTTGCGGTTGTTCCTCGCCCTCGCCGCGCGCGAACGCCAGATAGGCGGCGATCATGCGGTCCATTTCCTCGATGTCGGCGGTCATATCGGCGGTGTCCGGTCCCTGATTGGGCAGCATGGCGATCGCCAGCCGCAATCTTGTCAGCGGCGTGCGCAGATCGTGGCTGACCCCGGCCAGCATTTCGGTGCGTTGGCTTAAAAAGCGATGGATGCGTTCTTGCATCAAATTGAATGCCGCCGCGGCCAATCGCACTTCGGTGGCGCCTTCCAGTTTGATCGGGCCGCGATCCTGGCCGCGGCCGAAACTATCCGCCGCTCTGGCCAGCCGGCGGATCGCCCGCACCTGGTTGCGCATGAACATGGCTGCGATCAGATACAACAGCGCCGAACTGCCGCTGACCCACAGCAAGAAAAGCAACAGCGTATTGTCCACCAAACGCTTGCGCGGCACTTTGATTTCGACCAGCTCGTGAGCAAGCTGGATTCTCACGATCACATAAACCGGGTCCGATCGCCAATCCATCTCGGTGGGGTATGCCACGCTTTCCTTCAACGATGTGGCCAGGCTGTCGTCCATCGGTCCCCATAAATTGGCCTGTGGGTGCGGCACGAAATGGGCGCCCGGTTTGATCGTGATCAGGAAATAATAATGTTGCTCGGCTTCGCGGATGATCCAGGCACGGTCGGCATCGTTGGTCACGCGGTCGAGTCCGTCGCTCAGGGTGGCGATTTCGCCGGCTACCGCTTGGGACAGGCGGTGCGATACGAAATTCAGATTGCGGCCATAGAATAATTCAAACGCCACCGCCTGCGCCAATAGCAGGGGCAGCAGCATGATCAACAGGCTGCGCGCCAACAGGCTGCGCGGCAGCAGGCGTTTGAAAAATTCAAACACCGGGTTTCAACACATAACCGCGGCCGCGCACCGTGTGCAGAAAACGCGGTTCGCGCGGGTCGATTTCGATCTTGCGGCGCAGGCGCGTGACTTGCACATCGATGGCGCGCTCGCCGGTTTCATCCATTTCCAATTGCGCCGCCAACGCCTCGCGGCTTAATACCTCGCCCGGCTGTGCCGCCAAGGCGCCGAGCAGCGCCGCTTCGCCGCCGGTCAAATAAATCACCCCATGCGGCCCGGACAATTCGCCGCGCTCCAGATCGAATTCCAACGGCCCCATCCGCACGTGCCCGCCCGCCGGCACCAAAGGTCGCGCTGCCGGCGCCGTGCGGCGCAACAGCGCCCGCAAGCGCAATTCCAACTCGCGCGGGTCGAATGGCTTGGGCAGATAATCGTCCGCGCCCGCCTCGAACCCCTCGATTCGATCATCGGGCGCGCCGCGCGCCGTCAGTAATAAAATCGGCGTCTTCTTGCCCTCGCGCCGCAACGCCGCCGTCAGAGCCAACCCGTTCTCGCCCTGCATCGTCACATCCAACACCATCAAATCCGGCTCGGTCACCCGCAACAACGCCCGCGCCGCCGCCGCATCCTCGGCCACCGTTACCCGAAACCCGCGCTCCCCCAAAAACCGCGACAACAACCCCCGCAACCGCGCATCATCGTCCACAACCAATACATGCGAGGAGTCGGTCATTTGGGGAGGTCCTTGGGGGGCGAGGGAAGGAAGGAAGGCAAGGCGGGGGCTTTGCCCCTCGACCCCATTGGGGCCTTAGGCCCCAAACCCCATGACTTCGGTTGCTGGGAGGGGACAGGCCCCGCAATCCGAAGCGCCGTGTATGCACGGCGCTGGATTGCAGGGCCTGTCCCCTCCCACAAAACAAAGTCGTAGCGGGGTCTGGGGCCAATGGCCCCAGCGGGTCCAGGGCAGAGCCCTGGCCTTATCTTCCTTCCTTCCCTCACCTCCAAAGAGTTCCCCATATGATCGACCTCACGCCGTGCGGGT
>JAJZHU010000304.1 GCA_021798375.1 Pseudomonadota bacterium
ACCGCCATTGATCCGCCGCACATACATCACCCGATCGGGATATTTGGCGGCAAAAATCGTCGCCGTATTGCGCGTTGACGGCAACGGGCAGCCGTCGTCCACCACCACAACGGCGATTTGCAATTTGGTGCGCTGCTCCAACACGCTGCCGATGGCTTCGACCAGGAACAGCGGCTGCTTATAGGCGGGGATCACCACAACGATATCCGGACTGAATCGCAGGGGCCCGGCAACAACCGCCCCCTCCCCCTTCGTCGCCCGCGATTTCCGCCCGGCAATTTGTTGAGCCAAAATTTCAACCCTTTCCATTGGCACGGCATTCGCATTAGGAGGGCTCATCTATCGACTGTCAACCTGCCTCCCGGACCCAATCGGATAATTTTACGCGACGGGCTTTATCGTGCGCCGCATCCGCCCTATCATCCGGCCGACCAAATTATCGACCACACCAAGGACCCCCCCATGTCGGCCAACCAATCGGCGAACCAAACAGCATCGAACACCGTCACCACCAACCAGCGCGTGATCGCCTGCGATGGCGGCGAGGGATCGCTCGGCCACCCGCGCGTGTGGCTGCGCATCAAGGAGCACTCGGTTGAATGCCCCTATTGCTCGAAAATTTTCGTCCTGGCCGATGGCGCCGGCGAAGACAGCGGCCACTAAGCCCGGCAGAACCATGTCGGCCAAAACCTCCGCCGTAAACCTTGTTTTGGTCGATGGCTCCGGCTTCATCTTCCGCGCTTTTCATGCACTGCCGCCGATGAATCGCCCCGATGGCGTGATGGTGAACGCCGTGTTCGGCTTCACCAACATGCTGGCGCGGCTGCTGTCCGATCACTCCGGCACGCATTTGGCGGTTATTTTCGATGCCGGCCGCGTGACCTTCCGCAATGATTTCTACCCCGCCTACAAGGCCCACCGCCCGCCGCCGCCGCCCGAGTTGATCCCTCAATTCGCCCTGGTGCGCGCGGCAACCGAGGCCTTCGGCGTTCCCGCCATCGAACTTCCCGGTTTTGAAGCCGATGATTTGATCGCCAGCTACGCCGCCGCGGTGGTGCGGGCGGGTGGGCAGGCCACGATCATCTCGTCGGACAAGGACCTGATGCAGTTGGTGGGCGACCATGTTTCCATGCTCGATCCGCTGAAACAAAAGCCGATCGGCCCCGCCGAAGTGCTGGAGAAATTCGGTGTGCCGCCCGCGCAAGTGGTGGAAGTGCAGGCCCTGATGGGCGACAGCGTCGATAATGTGCCCGGCGTACCCGGCATCGGCCCCAAGGGTGCCGCGCAATTGATCCAGGAATTCGGCAATGTGGAGGCCGTGCTGGCCGCGGCCCCCGGCATGAAGCCATCGAAACGCCGCGACGCCTTGATCGAGCACGCCGACAAGGCCCGCATATCGCGCCGTCTGGTCGAACTCAAGCTAGATGCCCCGCTGCCGCTGCCGCTTGAATCGCTGATCCTGCGCGACCCCGACCGGCAAAAATTGATCGGCTTTCTGGGCGCCCAGGGCTTCAAAAGCACCATCCAACGGCTTGGCCTGCACGAGCCCGCCGCGCTTAAACCCGCCGCCGCTGCCGCGTCCGGCGGGTTTGGCCCTTATGAATGTGTGGGCACCATCGAGGCGCTGGCGGCCTGGGTGCGCGAGGCGACGCTGGCCGGGCGCTGCGCCGTGGATACCGAAACCACCAGCCTGCACCCCATCAGCGCCAGGCTGATCGGCATCTCGCTGGCCACGGCGCCGGGCCGGGCCTGCTATATCCCGCTGGCGCACGAGCTTGAACTCGGCAGCCCGCCGCAGCTTTCGCCGGCGCAAGCATTGCCGATTCTGGCGCCGCTGCTCGCCGACCCTTGCGTGTTGAAGATCTTTCAAAACGCCAAATTCGATCTGCGCGTGTTTGCCTCGGCGGGCGTGAGCGAAATTACCCCCATCGACGATACCATGCTGATTTCCTATGTCGAGGAAGCCGGACTGCACGGACACGGCATGGATGAACTTTCCGCGCTGCATCTGGGGCACAAACCGATCAGCTATGACGAGGTTACCGGCACCGGCAAAAAACGCA
This sequence comes from Pseudomonadota bacterium, assembly GCA_021798375.1. Lineage (GTDB taxonomy): Bacteria > Pseudomonadota > Alphaproteobacteria > Acetobacterales > Acetobacteraceae > JAJZHU01. The sequence goes on from JAJZHU010000304.1 coordinate 2,064, forward strand.
TCGCCTTTGCCGCCGTCGCGCTCGACCGCGCCACCGCTTATGCCGCCGAGGATGCCGATGTTACGTTGCGGCTGTGGGATATCCTTCGTCCCCGTCTGCGTGAAACCAAATCGCTGGCGCTGTATGAAACCATGGAACGCCGCCTGATCCCCATCATCGCCGCCATGGAGCGCGCCGGGATCAAGGTGGACGCCGCCGAATTGCGCGCCGCCGCGGATGATTTCGCCACCCGCATGGCGGCGCAGGAGATCGAGGCTTACCGTTTGGCCGGGCATGAATTCAACCTTGGCAGCGCCAAGCAACTTGGCGAAATCATGTTCGAGGAAATGGGAATTCCGGGCGGCAAGCGCGGCGCGTCGGGCACCTGGACCACCGACGCCAGCGTGCTGAGCGATCTTGCCGAGCAAGGCCACGCGCTGCCGGCACAAATCCTGGCCTGGCGGCAGCTCGCCAAACTGAAATCCACCTACACCGATGCGCTGATCCGGGAAATCGACCCCACCACCGGGCGCGTTCACACCAGTTTCGCCATGGCCATCGCCGCCACCGGGCGGCTTTCATCCACCGATCCGAATCTGCAAAACATCCCGATCCGCAGCGAGGAAGGCACCCGTATCCGCCGCGCCTTTATCGCCGAGCCGGGGCACGTGCTGATCAGCGCGGATTATTCACAGATCGAACTGCGCCTGCTGGCCCATGTCGCCAACATCCCGGCGCTGCGCGAGAGCTTTATTCACAATGAGGACATCCACGCCCGCACCGCAAGCGAGGTGTTCAACATCCCGCTGGCCAATATCGACCGCGAAACCCGCCGCCGCGCCAAGGCCATCAATTTCGGCATCATCTATGGCATCAGCGCCTTCGGACTTGGCCGCCAGTTGGGGATCTCGCCCGGCGAAGCGCGCGACACCATCGTGCGATATTTTGAACGCTACCCGGAAATCCGCGCCTATATGGACCGCACCAAACAAGAAGCGCGCGAGAAAGGGTTTATTCTAACCCCCTTCGGCCGCCGCGTGTTCATCCCGCAAATCAACGATAAAAACGGCGCCATGCGAGCCTATGCGGAACGCGCGGCGATCAATGCGCCGTTGCAGGGTGGAGCCGCTGATATTATAAAGCGGGCTATGGTTCGGCTGCCGGGGGCGTTGGTGGCGGCGGGATTGAAGGCGCGCATGATCCTGCAGGTGCATGACGAATTGCTGTTTGAAGCACCGGAGTCCGAGGCCGAGACGGCGGCTGCTTTGGCGCGGAGGATTATGAGCGAGGCGGCGGTGATTTCGGTGCCGTTGGTG
>JAJZHU010000305.1 GCA_021798375.1 Pseudomonadota bacterium
CGGAAAAGCCGCCGGCGGATTCGCCAAAGATCGTCACACGGTTGGGGTCGCCGCCGAACCGAGCGATATTACGGCGCACCCATCGCAACGCGGCGATCTGATCGAGCAAGCCATATTCGCCCGAACCATGCCCCGATTCAGCACTCAGAGCAGGATCCGCCAGAAAACCGAACGCGCCCACGCGGTAAGCGATGCTGACCATCACCACGCCTTTGCGCGCCAGGCTGACGCCGTCGTAGCTTGGGAAAGCGGTGCCTCCCATGGCAAAACCGCCGCCATAGATCCAGACCATCACCGGCAAACGCTCGCCTGATTTTTGGGCGGGAGTCCAGACGTTGAGATAAAGACAATCCTCGCTGGTCGGCAGAACCGGCAGGCCCCATACCGCGTTCATATGCTGGTCTTGCATGCACGCGGGCGCGAAGGATGTGGCGTGACGCACGCCGGACCAATGCGGCGGGGCCGCGGGCGCGCGCCAGCGCAGATCGCCAAGCGGCGGCGCGGCAAAGGGAATGCCCTTGTAGATGGAAATGCCGCCGGCCTCGACGCCATCGATCAAACCGGACTCGATCCTGACCGGCGCCGCCGTCGCAACCGGTGCGATACCGATCGCCGCCATAAGCAACGCGGTCGATACCGCGAGAATTTTATTCAACGCCATTGCCAGCCCCCCCGAACTTTCGCCAGATTATGGGAATGATTTATTTCCGCAACAGCGATTCCACCAGCAAATGCTGCAACTCCCGCACCAACGGATCGTCGCACAGCGCCGGGCGGACAATCTGCCTGATCTGGACGGCGGGAATCGCGCAATCCAACGGCAGTCGCTTTACGCCGCCGGGCGCCGTTTCCTGGTCGCCCACCTTGGTGAACATGCAAGAAAAGCCGACATTCTGTCTGATACTGGAAAGGATCAGCCCGAAATTATCGGTCTGCAAACCACTGGGAGGACATATGCCGACCATTTCCATCGCCTGTTCCACCAACAACCCCAATTGATCGGCGGGCGACAGGCGAATCGCCGGCACCAATGAAAGATCCCGCGCGGTGACGATGTTTTGCGCCGCCAATGGATGATCCTGGCCCACAAACACGCTTAAAGACTCGTTGCAAACAAACTCGCTGCTGATCCGCGACGACGGACCAAGGGCAAAAATAAAGGCCAAATCCAGCCGGTTGCCTTTCATGGCGTCGGCGACGGCGGCGGCGGTGAAAGATTCAACATCGAATACCATCTCGATATCGGGATGCATGTCAGCCCATTGCGCCAGCCCGCTTTGCATCAAACCGATGCAATAGGCATGAGCACCAACGGTTATCTTGCGGCGCGTATTGGCCTCGCTGCGCAGCCGCGCCTCGTCGATCATGCCGTCCACCGACGACAAGATGCTCCGCGCCCGGTAATAGGCCCGCTCGCCATCCAAAGTAAGCACGGCGGGACCGCCCGAGGGCCGATCGAACAGCACCACACCCAGGCGCGATTCCAGTTCCTTGATATGGCCGCTGATGGCCACCTGAGAGATGCCGATATGCTCGGCGCAGCGGCTGAAACTGCCCGCCTCGACGGTTTGCGTGAAAATCTCGAGTTGGCGTAGCGTGATGATGGCCATCGAACTGCCATAAGAATTTACTTATGGGATGATAAGGCGCCGCTTTCTTCTCGTCAAGCCGGCGCCAGGATAGAATTAGCAACTGACCAATTAAAGAATACAGGGAGAACGTCATGAGATTGCTCATTACCGGTGCTACCGGCGGGTTCGCGGGAACGGCGCTGAAGCGGCTGCTGACCAAACTGCCGGCCAAGGATCTGATCTTGATGTCGCGCAAGCCGGAAAAGCTCGCCGCCTATGCCAAATTGGGCTGCGAAGTCCGTTACGGCGACTATGAGGAGCCCGACAGCATCGAGGCCGCGGCGCAAGGCGCCGACAACATGCTGATGATCAGCGGCCACAAGGTCGGCTATCGCATCGCCCAACACAGCAACGCCATCGATGGCGCCGTGCGCGCGGGCGTGAAACGGATCGTTTACACATCTTATTATGGCTCGACCGCCGATAACACCGCTCTGGTGTGCCAGGATCATTATGGCACCGAGCAGAAATTGGCGGCCAGCGGCATCGCCTGGACCGCGCTGCGCGACGGCATGTACGCCCAGACCATGGCCGATGCCTGTATGCCGTCGATGGTGAAAACCGGCCTTTGGGTCACTTGCACCCAAGGCGGCAAGGTCAGCTTTGTCGACCGCGACGATTGCGTGGATTGCGCGGTTGCGGCGCTGCTCAACCCCGGGCACGAAAACCACGTCTATAACATCACCGGCACCGATCTGTGGTCGTGGCGCGATGTGGCGGATCTGGCCACCGAGATTACCGGCAAGCAGATCGAAGTCCGGGATGTCAGCGACGAGGACTTCAACGCCTTTTATCGCGCCATGGGCATTCCGCAGGATTCGACCTCGGAATTCAACGTCGATGGCTTCGCCTGGAGCTGCGACGACATGATTTCCTTCGAGCGCGAAGTGCGCAAGGGGAAATTCGCCATCGTATCCGACGACATCAAACTGCTGACCGGCCACGAGCCGAAATCGTTCCGTTCGTTCATCATGGATCGCGCCGACGAGTTGCGAGCCGCCGCAGCCGCTTGATAGCGGTTGTTGTGATTAGGCCGGGGATGGGGAAATTTTTACCCCGAGTCCCCGGCTGAATTTCAATCCGCCCGCGCATCGGTGGAAATCCGGCATCAAATACACACGCCACCACCGCCGACGGCGACACCCAATCCGGCCGGTTGGCACAGACCGCGCGTGAACGGTTGCATCAGCCGCGTCAGGCTCTGATAGCCGTTGGCGCGACGCGGCGGCTTCGATGCCTTCTAACCCACTGAAATAATGGTCGGAGCGGCGGGATTCGAACCCACGACCCCCAGTCCCCCAGACTTGGAACTCACCACGACAGGCCACGACACGAGACGAAATAGCCGCAGTTTTCCTTAGTTTTTCATTCCTTGTCGTTTACATTCGCCGCATGACATGGTATCCACTTGGTATCTTATCCCCGAATGGATACCAAAATGGCAACGCAACGCATTACCGCCGAACTTGTCGAAGCGATGAAGCCCGGCGATGTGGTTTGGGATACCGAGACACGCGGTTTCGGTGTGCGGTTTCGTGGCAGTGCGATCTACATCATCAAAACCCGCATCCGCGGCAAGCAAACCATCCTGACCATTGGGCGGCACAAAGACCCGATGCCAGCCAGCAAGACCGACGACAAGGTGAAGCTGTGGGGCGCGCAATCAGCCCGCAAAGAAGCCATCCGCCTGTTGGGATTAATCAAAGACGGCAAAGACCCCACCGC
>JAJZHU010000306.1 GCA_021798375.1 Pseudomonadota bacterium
CACCGTGCGGCCCAGCACCAAACGGCGCAGGCTTTCCAACACCTCGGCTTCCGTCGCCGGATCGAGGTGCGAGGTGGGTTCGTCGAGCAACAGCAATGGCGCGTTTTTCAAGAAGGCGCGGGCGATTGCGATGCGCTGGGCCTGGCCGCCCGAAAGTCCGTAACCGCTATCGCCGATGCGGGTGGATAGACCCTCGGGCAGCGCATCGGCAAAGCGATCGACCAGCGCCAGATGGGCGGCGTGACGCAATTCCTCGTCGGTGGCGTCGGGGCGCGCGAAGCGGATGTTGTCGGCGATGGTGCCGGCGAAAATAATCGGGCGTTGGCCGATCCAGGCGGTCAGGCGCGCGAGGGCTTCGGGCACCAGGTCTTTGATGTCGGCCCCGTTGATGGTGATGCGGCCCTGGTTCGGATGGATGAAGCCCAGCATCATTTCCATGATGGTGGATTTGCCGGCGCCCGAGTTGCCGACGAGCAAAGTGACTTCGTTGGGCGGCGCACGGAAGGAAAGACCATCCAGCACCGGGCCGCGCGCCGTATCCCAGGCGAAATGCACGCCGTCAAAGACAATGGTGATGTTATGGGCGGGGACGGTGCGCACGGGCAGGGCAGGCGGCGGCTCGGCGGCGGGTGGCAGGGCGGACAGTGCCTCGGCACTGCCGGCGGCGTGCAGTTTGTCTTGATAGGCCGCGGCAAAAGCGCGCAGCGGGGCGAAAAATTCGGGCACCAGCAATAGGCAGAACAAGGCCATTCGCGGATCGGCGAGATCGCCGCGGCGCAATTGCGCGCCGTAATGCACGGCCAGTATCACCAGCGCGAAAGCGGCCGCCAGATCGAGCGCCGCCGAGGACAGAAACGCCACGCGCAGCACGCGCATCGTGCGGCGCGACAATTCCTCGGCGGCAAGCCGCAGCGATTGCGCTTCGGATTCGGTGCGTCCTCCCAACACGATGGTGGCGATGCCGCGCACGCGATCGAGAAAGCGGGCTTGCAGGCGGGTCATGGCGACAACCTGGCGCCTGGCGGCAACGCCCGCGCCGATGCCGGCGATGGCCATGGCGAACGGAACGAACAGGCCGGCGCCGAACAACACGTAACCTGCGAAGCGATCTTGGCTGAACGCGAACAGCCCGATCATCAGGGGGGCCAGCACCGCCAATTGGTTGGCGGAAATCCAGCGCGAGAAGAAGCCGTCGAGCGCCTCGATCTTGTCCACCACGATGGCGGCAAGTTCGCCCGAATGTTGGCCGCGCAGCATCGAGGGGCCGGCTTCGAGCAAGCGGGTGAAGGCTTCGGTACGCAAGCGGCGGCGGGCGGTGGCGCCGGCACGCTGGGCGGCGGCATCGGCCAGAAAGATCAGAACGGCGCGGCAGAGGGCGATCAGTGCAAATAGTGCCGCGAGCGTGACATCAAGTTTCGCGCCGAGCAGGAACCCGCCGAGAACGCTGGCGAGTATGAACGCCGCCGCCACGCCCAGCAGGCTGTTTAGCAATGCGGGCAGGATGACGAAACCGGCGGCGCGTCGGCCCAGTTTTTTCTGGTCCTTGCTCCATTGCTGTGCAGCAGCTTTGCTTGTGCTCATGGCCGAAGCATGTAGCGTGATGAGGGGCCAGAGGGCAAGTTGAACGCCCGGGTTCGGGCCTGTGTTTTTTGCAATGCGGAATGGAAGGTGTTTGTTTTGTTCTGTTGTGTTGTTATGGGGTCACAATAAAATCAGAACATTGTGCTAACATTAGGTGAACAGTAACCGGACGGTTTAAAAATTTCTATCCCCGGCCCGGATGGTTGGAATTGTCAGGACTCCCGATGCAGATTGCCCGCAGCATGGCTGAAATCAGATCGGCGACCGCCCAGGCGCGGCAAAATGCGACGTCTTCCGATGCGGAGTCGCTGGCGTTGGTGCCAACGATGGGGGCGCTGCACGCGGGGCATCTGGAGTTGGTGCGGGCGGCAAAGGCCACGGGGGCAAAGGTGGTGACCTCGATTTTTGTCAATCCGTTGCAATTTGGCGCGAACGAGGATCTGTCGCGCTATCCGCGCGATGAGGCGGGGGATTTGGCGAAGCTGCAAGCCGCGGGGTGTGATGTGGCGTGGCTGCCCGGCGTTGACGTGATGTATCCCCCCGGGGACGCGACGTTGATCAGCGTGGGGGGGCCTTCGGCGGGGTTTGAAGGCGCCGCGCGGCCCGGACATTTCACCGGGGTGGCCACGGTGGTGGCGAAATTATTCGGCCAGACGGGTGCCGGTGCCGCGTTTTTCGGCGCCAAGGATTGGCAGCAGGTGCAGGTGATCCGCCGCATGGTGGAAGATTTGTGTTTGCCGGTGGCGATCAATGTGGTGCCGACGATGCGCGAGGCGTCGGGTCTGGCGATGTCGTCGCGCAACCGCTTTTTAAGCGATGAGGAGCGCGTGGTGGCGCCGGCTTTATATGCCACCTTGAACGATGCGGCGATCAGGCTGCGGGCGGGGGACAAAGCGGCGGACGTGTTGGCGCAGGCCGAGGCGGCGCTGCGAGCGCGTGGGTTTGTGCCGGATTATGTGTCTTTGGTGGAGGCGCGCAGCTTGCAGCCGATTGCTGTGCTGGGCGCCGAGAATCGTTTGTTGGCCGCCGCACGCTTGGGCAGCGTGCGGTTGCTGGACAATATAGAGGTGTGAAAGGACGCTGTCCGTCAGGCGATGGCAAGTGATGGCATATCGCTCTATTACCACAGTCGCTGCTGGGGCGCAGCCACTGGGAGGCGGATGGTCTTCGCGACGTTGTGCGGGATTATATCCTTGAATCTCTTGGTGATGCTGATGGTGTGCTGGTGGTCGATGACACTGGCTTCGTCAAGAAGGGCCAGCAGTCGGTCGGTGTTGCGCGCCAATATTCCGACACCGCCGGGCGTATCGAGAACTGCCAGATCGGCGTGTTTCTGGCCTACGCGAGCAGGTATGGTCAGGCGCTCATCGACCGGCGGCTTTATCTGCCAAAAAATTGGGCCGAAGACCAAGCCATGCGCGCCAAGACACAGGTCCCGGAAGCCGTAAGCTTCGCCACCAAGCCTCAGATTGCTTGCGAATTGATCGCCGCGGCGCTCGACACCGGGATGCCGTGCGCGTGGGTCCTGGCCGATGCGCTCGGCCCAGAGGAATGGACGACGCACACCGCCGGCGAGGGATCGAAGGGGTTGCGTCTTTATGACTGGGCGCGGTTCCCGTTACCCTGGGCTCATGCGGCGGGATTTGAGCGTTGGGTTCTGATCAGACGCAACCGCTACGCTCCGGATCAGCGCGCCTATTACTTCGCTTTCGCCCCCAAAGGCGCGACGCTGGCCGAATTGGCAGGTG
>JAJZHU010000029.1 GCA_021798375.1 Pseudomonadota bacterium
CGGCGTCGTGTCACGCGAACTGACCGTGCCCGGCTTTATGCACGATCAGCATTCGATGTCGCATATTTTCATTCAAGCCAATCCATTGTTGAAGGATGACGAACTGGGATTGCTTTCAAAATATGGCCTGAAATACGTGTTTCCCGATTCGCCGATGTACTCGGTGTTCGAGGATGGCACCACGCTGGGCCAATTCCGCGATCGCAATCGCACCGCCGCCGACATCGCCAAATTCTCCCCCAAAGATGCTGAAGCATATCTAAAGCTTGCGGCCAAGGCGGCTGAAATACTGCCCATGATCATCTCGCAACTATTCGTGCCGCCCGTGCCGAACGGGGCGATGAGCGCGATGATGGATCAAAGCCGTGAAGGGCGCGAACTGGGGCGTTTGATGCAAATGTCCAGCCACGATCTGTTGTGTGACACATTCGAACATGAAAAGGTGCGGATGCATTTTGGCCGCATCGCCGGCGAAGAACTGGTTTCTCCCGATGAAAAAGCGACGGCGATTGGGATCTTTGTTTTCGTGGGCTTTATGGAAGCCACCGGCATCGGCGTTCCCGTGGGTGGCAGCGGCCAACTGACCCGCGCACTGATCGATTGCATCAAGGATCACGGCGGTGAGGTCTTATCTGGCGTCGATATCATCAAGGTTCGCAACGTCAACGGTCGTGCCGACAGCGTGGTGGCCGCCGACGGACGCGAATGGCGCGCCAAGGATGCGATCATCGGCGCGTTCCACCCACATGTGCTGGGCAATATTGTCGAGGGCGTCGATCCTTATGTCGATCGCACCGCCAAGGAAACCCACATCAGCGTTGGTGCCTGCATCACATTGCACGCGGCGTTGAAGGAACCACTGCGCTTTAAGGCCGGACCTCATATCAAGGGCGCGATGATCGAATTATTGCCCAATGAATATAATACGCTGCGCAAATCGTTTGATTGTCTGCGCTATGGCGAATTAAACAACCATCCGATGGTCGGCGTTGGCATGTTGACTCAGTTCGATCCTTCGCGCGTGCCGCCTGGTTGCGCCATTCTGCATAGCTGGGATTACGTTCCGTTCGATCGGCCCGATGGGCGCAGTTGGGATGACGCCAAAGCCGAATATGGCCAGCGGATGATCGCCCATATGCAAAAATACTTCGAGAATCTAAACGACGATACCATTCTTGGCATTCACATCGATAGCCCGCTCGATATGTCGCGCACCTCGCCATCGTTCCGGCGCGGCGATTTGCACGGCATTTCCAACGCCACCTATCAACGCGGATCGTGGCGGCCTACGCCCGAATTGGGCAATTTTACCGTGCCGGGAGTCGATCGGCTGTATCTGGTTGGTCCATTCCAGGCGCCGGGCGGCGGCGTATTTGGCGCCGGACGTGCAACCGCGATCAAATTGTTTGAAGAGCTTGGCCTCGATTTCGATAAGGTTGCGGGCCAATGAAGCTATTTTCCACGGATAAAAGCGAGTTGATGAATATCACCTCGCTCACTCGCGATGGCGACGATCTGGTCATCAAGGGAAAGGTCTTCGGCGCCATGCCGATGGCCGCCCGCCTGACACCGGAACAAACCCGCATGGCGTTCAAACTGCTGAATTTCAAACTGATAATGTTCTTACTGACACTTCCATTTCGCAAAGGCAGCAGTCCGGCAAAGAAATAACACCCAAGCGTATCTAGCTGATTGTCATGCCGCCATCCACCACCAACGTGTGCCCGGTGATGTAGGAAGCGGCGTTGGAACAAAGCCACAAAATAGCCTCCGATATCTCATCGGGTTCGGAAATGCGGCCCATCGGCACGGCTTCGGCAACAAGCTCAAGCGGCACATGCCCACCGACCATGCGCGATAACAGACCTGTCCGCACAGGCCCCGGCGCAATCACGTTCACCCGAATGCCGGACTTCGCCTGTTCAAGCGCGGCGGCCTTGGATAATCCGATAATGCCGTGCTTGCTGGCGCTATAGATGCCGACTTGCGGAATCGATACGATACCCGCACTGGAGGAGGTATTAACAATGGCCCCGCCGCCATGCGCCAACATATGACGTATCTGGTATTTCAGCCCCAGCCAGACACCTTTCAGATTGACATTGATGATATGGTCGAACTGATCCTCGGTCGCATCTTGAAGCGGGCCGTAGGGCCCTTCGAAACCGGCATTGTTCACCGCATAATGAATGCGGCCGAACCGTTCCCCGGCACGGCGCATCAGCGCCGCGACTTGCTCCTCGCAGCGCACATCGGTTTCAACAAACATCGCGCGGCCGCCATCACCGGCATTCAACCGCTGTTCGAACGCATTCCCGATCTCGCCTTCAAGGCCGGCGAAAACCACATTGCAACCGCGACGGACAAATATATCCACCGCCGCTGCGCCGATACCCGTCGTGCCGCCCACGATCAACGCTGTGTTGCCAAAAAACTCGTCCATCACCCGATCCTCATCCGTAACTGTTATCCGGCATCACCGTGCAAGGTGAACGTGGTTATATTGTTTGAAGCGTCATAGAATGAAGATTCTTCTTTAATTTATCAAGCCGAAATATCTAACATTTACACGAGCATAAAGCGCATTTTGAGCGGCATCCCAGACAAAGTGAGATTGGATCCCGAACAATTCGCCCATCCTCAAAGTTACATTTTTACCACACATCCGGACAATCAGACGACGACGCGGGCTCACCCTTTAACATATTCGTACAAGTCGTTGACATCTGGATAACTGCATGCAAAGAAGCGATTCAGGCATAAAAATGTCACTAATAAAGCGAGACTAAAGCGGGGGACAAAATGGTCAGTGCCGTTCTGATACCCAGCGAATTGTCCGAGATTCCGGGGCACTGCGATCTTAATGGCTGCAACAGCAATATACGCATCCCTACTTCCGAACTCTTTTCCCGCCAGAGTCTGGCGATGATATGATGCGAACACCCTATCTTTCCGGCAGGTCTGCCGGGCGGCGCAATATTAATATTGGTATCATGGTCAATATATATCGGAGGGACTTCATGACAACAAACTATTTCAAGCCGCTACTCGGATGCAGCCTGCCAACTCTGATGGCGGTTCTCGCGGCGCACGCTCAAAACGCACCCGGCAAGCCAGGCGTACAACTCCAGGAAATCGTCATCACAGCCGAGAAGAAAACCGAAAATCTACAGAAAGCGGCGGTGGCAGTCGACGTATTAAAACCAACCGACCTTGCCAAGGCTGGCATCACGAATGCGCTCAACCTGCAAGAAATTCTGCCGGCGGTGAAAATCGTTCCATCCGTGGTGATGAATGTGTCAATTCGCGGCCTTGGCACATCCGACTTCAATCCCGGGGTCGAGTCTTCGGTGGCTTATAACCAAGACGGAATTTATCTGTCGTCCCCCAACGCCCTGACTCCGGTGCTGTTCGACATGCAACGAGTTGAAGCCGTGTTGGGCCCGCAGGGCACCTTGTATGGCCGCAACGCCAACGGTGGCGTGATCAATTTTATCACCAATGATCCCACCTTTGTCTATGGCGGTTATGCGCAGATCGGTTTTGGTAATTACGGCGCGGTCAATTCCGAAGCGGCGGCAAATATTCCGCTCACCGATGAATTGGCTCTGCGCGTGTCTGAAGGATCCGATAAGGTCAATGGATATGACAGCAGCGGCACCAGCAGCGTGGATTCGATCGCCGGGCGCGCCAAGTTGCTTTATAAGCCCAATAGCGATCTTCGCGCGCTGCTCACGATCGATGCCTCGCAGCGCAAATCGTTTGCCGGAACCTATGACGGTAGTTGCCCTCCCAACAATTACTTTCCCGGTTGCGCAGGCGTTCCGTTCAACAATCCTTGGTCGGGGATGCTACCTGCGCCACGGGTTGGCTATAGCAACACTTATGTGTTTGGCGTGTCGGCACACATTGACTATAATCTTGGTTGGAGCAATTTAACCTGGCTAACCGGCTACAAAACCGCCAATTGGTCAAGCGATACCGCTGCGGCATCATATAACGGCGTCAATAATTTCGATTTCATTCAGAACGAACAGGACAGATTCTTTACGCAGGAAGTGCGTCTATCGAATGAGGCGGATTCCCCCGTCAGTTGGGTAGCGGGGGTTTATTATTCGCATCTGAATGAAAAGGCGGTCTCGCAGGATAACTATGTAACAAATACTTTCGCGCAGTTGGGTGGCGCGCCGCCAGGCTTTTATCAAGCCTTCCCCATGACAGGCTCCACCGATCAATCGGAGGCGGTGTTTGGCGATATCACCATTCCCATTCCCGCGGTCAGTGGGTTGAGGTTGCGCGGCGGTCTGCGTTACACGAACGAAACCATAAGCGCCGTTGGTGCGGTTGAAAACGGCATTCTCGGCAAGGGCATCATCCCTGGATCGATTGATCCCGCCGGCGGCAATCAATCGATCGGAGACCTGACCTGGAAAGCTGGCGTCGATTACGATCTGACCAAGGAAAATCTTTTGTATTTTACCGCCAGCACCGGCTTTAAATCTGGTGGCATAAATATTCTGCCCGCGGGATCCGGCAGCCTGAACACCTATGCGCCGGAATATATCACGGCGGAAGAAATCGGTTCCAAGAACCGATTCCTCGATGGCCGTGTGCAAGTCAACGTAGATGCCTTCCACTATTCCTATAAGAATTATCAGGATTATGTATTCTGGCGGCCAACCGCCGGTCCTCTCGTGAATGATACGCTATTCCCGACTGTCAATTCACAAACCGCGACATTTGAAGGTGGTGAATTGAACACTTTATGGCGTGTAACTCCGAACGATACGCTGGGATTTAATTTGAATTTGCTGAATGACACATTCGATAAATTCGATTTAAATCTACCAAACGCACCCTCCATCAATTTTTCGCACACGCAGGTGTTTTTGGCGCCGAAGCAAACTTATAGCGTAAACTATGAACACATCTTTGAAATTTCCAACGGCGATACCCTGACGATCGGCGCCGATTCGCAAATATTGACAAGCCAGATCGCCCAGGGATTCTATACCGTCGGGAATAGTAACCTTCTATACAGGCAACCAGGCTATCATCAGACCGGCGTGAACATTAGCTATCAAACCGCGGAAAGCGGATGGACTGTAAATGCCTATATTCGCAATATCGAAAATGCGGCTGTAATTAATTCCGTCGCGGGCGGTTACCCCGTTCCGCAAAGCGCCACCGGGATTAACTATCGCATCGACCCACCGCGCACCTTTGGCATGAGTGTGCGGAAACAATTCTAAACCACCCAAAGCAGCGACCGTAATCCCAAACACGGTCGCAGCTTTTATGGTAGTTTGATCCATCGAGATCGACATAATTACGGCAAGCGGCATCAGTAGATCCGATCTATAAAGTCCCAAACACTAACTCAGATACATAAAAATCTACCGCGCCAGGCTCGATCTTTCTTTGCGATGAAGAAATTTCCGCACCCAGGAGTAATAAATGCCGTTGCCCCCTAATGTCAGTGTCGATGATTTCAGCCAGGCGTTGCGACAATTCGAATCTGTGGTCGGCAAGCAATGGGTGTTCACCAGTGACGAAGACGTAGGTCTTTATCGCGACGCCTATTCCCCAAGTTGGGGGGAGGCATCTGAACGCCGCGCCTCGGCCGCCGTAGCGCCGGCATCGACCGAGGAAGTTCAGGCGATAGTACGCATCGCCAATCAATATCACATCCCAATTTATGCGATATCGACCGGAAAAAATCTCGGCTACGGTGGCTCCGCGCCCAATTATTCAGGTTCGGTAGTACTGGATCTCAAGCGCATGGATCGTATCATCGAAGTGAATGAAAAGCAGGCCTATTGCCTGGTCGAGCCAGGGGTCAGCTATTTCGACATGTACCGCTATCTGCAGGACAACAAGATAAAATTATGGCTTGACGTGCCGGATCCCGGTTGGGGCAGCATGCTCGGCAATGCGATCGACCGCGGCGCCGGATACACGGCATCACAATTTCGCAATCATTTTGATGCTCATTGCGGCATGGAAATCGTTCTCGCCAATGGCGAACTGATGCGCACCGGTATGGGGGCGATGCCTGACTCACAAACATGGCAGATGTATAAACAAGGCTTCGGTCCATGGATCGATGGCATGTTCAGCCAATCCAACTTTGGTATCGTGACAAAAATGGGTTTCTGGATGATGCCTACACCCGATGCGTTCTTAAAGGGGACGGTGCATTTTAAATACTTTGCGGATCTTTCTTCGCTGGTCGAAATTCTGACCTATCTGGAAAATAGCAAGATAACCACCGGGTACCCCGATCTGAACAGCGATGTTCTCGGCACCCCCAATCTTGCCGGGCTGGAAGATTTTCTGATCCACGGCCCCATCCCGCGCGATGCAGAATACAAGGCGCTGGCAGACCGCCACGCCTCAGCCGAGGAATACGAACCCTATGGCTTGAAACACAACATCCCATTCTGGAGCTGTGCTTTCACTTTTTATGGCCCGGAAAAAATTATTCGCGCGCAATGGGAGCATGTGCAACAAATATATAAAGATGCGGTAGCGGGCGTTTCGTTTGAAGTTACGGAATTTTTCAAATTGCCCTTAAGCGAAGGCGATCAAGGGCGCGTTCAATATCCGGCGCAATTCGGCATTCCCAACCTCAGAACTTTTTCGATCGGTGCACGCTCTGCCTGGAATCCCAATCCTCCAACCAATGGACACATGTGGTTTTCCCCCATCATTCCGCGTACGGCCGAGGCTATTTTGAAAATAAATGAGGTAATTCGCGCAGCCGCCGCGGAATATGACATTCATCTGCCATTTGCAATGAATGTTCCCTATCCATCGTGGGAACGATGTTTCATGTTCATCATCCCGTTTCCGATCTCCCACGATCCCGAGGCCAACAAACGCAACCGAGATGCCTTTCGTCACCTTGTTAGAGTTGCCGCATCCCATGGTTGGGGCGAATATCGTACCCACGCAATCTTTCAAGGAGACGTGATGGATACATATTCATTTAACGATCACGCATTGCTGCGTTTCCATGAAACAGTGAAAGATGCGATCGACCCCAACGGCATTTTATCGCCAGGCCGTTACGGAATTTGGCCCAAGAGCTTGCGAGCAGCCAACAAGAAATTCAAGGAATAGCAACATGAAATTCTGGTTGTTTTGTGCCGCCGTTCTTGCTGCCTGGTCCGCACCGCCTGCATTTGGCGCCAATTCGGCGCAGCCAATGGCGGGAAAACAGGTTTTCGATAAATGGTGCCTGCCCTGTCACGGTGACAGCGATCAGGCCCCCGGAACACTGGCGTTACGGGTTAAATACAAAGGCACTTTGCCCGCAGTGCTCGAACAACGCACAGATCTCACCGCTGCCACAGTCAAGTATTTCGTGCGTCACGGCGTTTTGGTGATGCCATTTTTCCGCAAGACAGAAATCAGCGATGTCCAGCTCAACGCTTTGGCCAACTACTTGCAAGATCCCCGCGGCAGGAAATAAGCGCCATAAAAATCAAGATCAGATCGCCAGATAGCGCCACATCCCTGCGTCGTCCAGAAAACGCCGCACCTTGTCCAGGGATATCAGATAATTCAGATGAGCCAAGGTTTCCGCGGTGGCGAAGCTGGCCTGCACATCGTCCAATTGGCGCGAAAATAGCGAACGAAGCACCTGCGTTGCCACGGCCGGTTCGCGGCAGCTTTCAAGCGTCTTGGCAAGTCGCTCTTGATGGTGAATCTGCAGCGCGGCACAGCGCGAACGCAGGGTGCGAAACGGCTGATCGTGCGACGGCAATACCATCGTCTCCTCCGGCAGCACCTCGAAACGTCCAAGGCTGGACAGAAACAACGCCAAAGGATTCGCATCGGGCTCTTGCGCCCAAACACCGATCGCCGGACTGATGCGCGGCAACATCTGGTCGCCGGCGATCAAGACGCCAGCGTCGGGACACCACAAACAGGCATGTTCGGGCGAATGGCCGCCACAGGTCATAACCAGCCAATTGCGGCCGCCGATTTCAATGCTATCCCCGTCACCAATGCGTTCAATGGCAGGTGGCGGCGGACTTATATGCGGGCGATAAGAATTATTGATATCGCTGATGTGCTCAAGGAAATCCGCACCAAACCCCGCCCGGCGATAATATTCGGTCTTTCCCGCAAAATCGTCAGGGGTCTCACTGTGCCAATACCGTAACGCCGAACGCCACTCCGCGTCGGTGGTGATCAGAGGAATGGAAAATCGCTCGGTCAGCCAGCCGGCCAGCCCCATATGATCGGGATGAAAATGGGTGCAAATCAATCGCCTGACGGGAAATCCGCCGAGTGGGCCAGCGAATAATTGTTCCCACAGGGCGCGGGTAACGTCGTCCGCCACGCCGGTATCCACCAATGTCCAGCCGTCATGGTCTTTCAGCGCCCACAGATTGACGTGATCGAGCGCAAAAGGCAGCGGCATACGAAACCAAAAGACTCCATCGGCGACCTCCCGCACTCTGGCCGGTGCGGGGGCCCAATTGCGGGCCGTCCGCTCGTCTCCACTCAGGAACAGCGGGTCATCCGATAAAAAAGACCGCGTTTCGGCACACATCGTCGGATCTCCACGGCGGCAACGCAGATGGAACGCGCTTGACGCAAAATGTAATATGGTAACTTGACACCATTATTGTGACGACGCTGTCCGATCTGCGTCAAGGGGCGGGATGGCAGGTGGAACCACAACGCAGTCCAGCATCCGCTCGACGTAGAGGACGTCAACCGCAACCAGCAAGAACAAGGTCAGTGGTGCGGCAACAAGAACCGATGATGGTCCTAGCAAAATGCCAAAAGCAATGACCGAGACAAGCGAGAGCACCGCCGGCAGTGCCGTCGCCCTGGCCTGAACCAATGGCGAAATAAGATTTCCCTCAATGAGGTGAACAACGACATACAGCGCGACAACGAGGAGCGCATCGAACGGGCTCTGGCTAAATGCCACCAACACGGCTGGGATCGCGGCAAGGATGGCCCCGACGTAAGGAATGAAACAAAGCATACCGCCAAGGAGTCCCAGGGCGAAAGCGGCCTCGATTCCAAGCGCCCAAAGACCAACCCCTGAAAGGATCCCAATGGCAGTCATAACAACAAGTTGGCCCATAAGCCAGCGGCGCAAAACGTCGCCTGTCCGGTCGAATAATTCCTCGACCACGGAAATATACCCGCAAGGGATAAGCCGCAGCACCAGCCCACGATATAATTTGGGCTGCGCGGCCATATAGATTGCGACAAAAAGCATAACGAAGGCATATCCAATCCCACGCGCCAACGCATTGGCCATGGCCGCAAGCATGGTTGCCGCCCACCCCGTCGCCCCGGAAATTTGAAGCTCACGCATCTGCTTCAGCACATAACCGGCGTAAGGATGAGCCGCGATGGTATCGGAGAGAAGTTGAAGGCCCGCCGGCACCTGCCGAACCAACTCATCCAATTGGTTGCCGATAACCGAGCCAAAAAACCAAAAGGCGAAGCCCAGTGCCGCAACGGCGACCAACACGACGAGCGTGAGGCCGACAGCCTCTCTCACCCTCAGCACCTTTGCAACTACCCCAGTCATTGCCCGCAGCCCGATCGCCATAAGAATCGCGCCGAAAACCAGAACCGCAAGCCCTGCTATCTGCAATAGGGCAAACGCGAGCACCCCGATCAACAGGACAATGAACACCCGCTTGACGAATGCACCAAGCGTTGGATCGGGATCAGGAGTGTAAACAGCAACCATATGCAAGTGTCCCGCGTATCAGTGCGATTTGCAACATCTGCGAACTGCTCCCTCCACCCGCATGGACGCATGAGTGCATCGAGAATTTCACACTTCGTCGGCCCGCAAGCGAAACCGTTGAATTTTCCCGGTGGCGGTCTTGGGCAGATCATCCACAAAATGAAAGTGCCGTGGATATTTATAAGGCGCCATCTTCATTTTACAGAACTTCAGCAAATCCGCCTCAAGCTCGTCGCTCGCGCGCACGCCATCGGCCAAC
Source organism: Pseudomonadota bacterium (assembly GCA_021798375.1). Taxonomy (GTDB): domain Bacteria; phylum Pseudomonadota; class Alphaproteobacteria; order Acetobacterales; family Acetobacteraceae; genus JAJZHU01. The sequence continues at coordinate 9,993 of JAJZHU010000029.1, forward strand.
ACGATCCAAGCCTCTGGCTTGATCAGCCCTTCGCCATCGGTACGGCCGACGACAGCGGCTTCCAAAATCGCCGGATGCTCGATCAGCGTCGCCTCGATTTCAAACGGCGAACACCAAATTCCTCCGACCTTTAGCATGTCGTCGGATCGTCCGCAGTAGAAAAAATATCCTTCGTCATCGCGGTAATAGGTATCGCCGGTATTAAACCACTCCCCGCGCATCGCTTCCGCGGTTTTTTCCGGATTTCGCCAATAATATTTCGCAATCGACTGGCCTTTGATCACCAGGCGCCCGGGCTCTCCGCAGGGTTGTTCATGTTCGTTCTCGTCCAGAATCTTCGCATCGTAACCGGGCACCAAATGCCCGCTCGATCCGGGCTTATACTGTCCGATTCGATTGCCGATGAAGATATGCAGCGCTTCCGTTGAACCGATGCCGTCAAGAATGACAAGACCGGTTCGTTCCTGCCAACGGCGGAACACGTCGGCCGGCAGCCCCTCGCCGGCCGAAACGCACAGACGGATCGAAGAAAGATCGGGCTGGGCCGATTCCAACGCGCTCAGTTGCGAGGCATACAAGGTGGGCACGCCAAAGAATAAGGTCGGCTTGAAACGCTCGATGATCTCGAACGTGCTTTCCGGCGTGGGCCGCGTGTCTAGCAAAACCGCGGTTCCGCCAACCCACAACGGAAATGTCATGCCATTACCCAAACCGTAGGCAAAAAACAATTTCGCCACCGAGAAAAATATATCATCCTCGCGCATGCCAACGGTTTTCACGCCATAGAAATGGCTTGTCACCACCATATCCCGGTGCAAATGCACCGCCCCTTTCGGAGCACCGGTCGAGCCGGAAGAATAAAGCCAGAAGCATTCATCGACGGGCGAAGCAGCGACCGCGCGGAACTGGTCATTTTCCAACGCCATCAATCCCGTCAGCGTCGTTCCTTCGCCCTCCACCACCAGCACATGGGCCGGCCTTGTTTCCACCAACGCCAGCGCCGCATTCACCTCGCCGGCGTATTCGGGCGAATAGACCAAACAGGCACACTGCGAATTCTCGATGATATATGCGTAATCTTTGGCCCGCAGCAGCGTGTTGAGCGGCACGGGAATGATCCCGGCCTTGATCGCACCCCAAAAAATATAAAAGAACTCGGCACAATCCTTCACCACCATCAACACCCGTTCGCCGCGGGCAATCCCCAGACCGCACAGCAAATTGGCGCAACGATTAACCTCCGCCGCCAATTGGGCATAGCTGACATCGCCCCGCGTGCTGCGCACGGCGACCTTATCGGCGCGCCCCTCGGAAAGATGGCGGTCGATAAACGAAACAGCCACATTGAATCCCGGCGGAAAGGTCAATTCATCGTCATTGATGACCACATTCTCGATCGGCATATTGCCCCCCCTTGCATATCGTCCGCGCCCGCTTTTGGACCAAGCTCGCGTTTACCAGGAACAGAAGTACTTATTATGGTAAATAAGTACCGTTTAGCGTCTATTGGCGCCACAGCATGTCGCGCAACCACCCGCCACTGTCAAGCCTGCTCACCCCAACCCGCTCGCCCCAGACTGCGATCGTTGACACCGATGCCTGTTGCCAGAGTATAGTCCAGGGCGACGCGCTTCTCTCACCAATATTTTAATCGCGCTTCACCCCGATTTGACAAAAAGCGGAAACACAATCCAGTTCCACGAATCGTCCGGCATCCCTGTGGCAAAGGCCGTTCATGTCGATCCTCAACCTTCCCTACTTGTTCACTCCCACTTCGATCGCGGTCATTGGCGCCACCGAGCGGCCACGTTCGGTCGGTTACACCGTCATGCGCAATCTGCTCGATGGCGGCTTTCCCGGACCGATCATGCCGGTCAACCCGCACCGCCATGCCGTGGCGGGTGTCCTGGCCTATCCAAGCGTGGGTGACCTGCCCGAGGTGCCGGATCTGGCGATATTATGCACCCCCGGCGCCACCGCCCCTCAACTCCTCGATGAATTGGGGCGGCGCGGCGTCCGGGCTGCGATCGTTGCCGCCTGGAATACCGACCGCGATGCCACGCTGGCGGCCGCGAAACGTCACAATCTGCGCTTGTTGGGCGGCGGCAGCCTGGGCCTGCTGGTGCCCAAACAACGCCTCAACGCCAGCTTTGCCCCGGTGTCCGCCCTGCCGGGACAGGTCGCCTTTGTCTCCCAATCCGGGGCGCTGTGCACCGCGGTGCTGGATTGGGCACGGCCCCGGGGCATCGGTTTTTCCGCCTTCGTCTCGCTGGGCGACGGCACCGAGATCGACTTTGCCGACATGATGGATTTTCTCGCCAACGACGACGATACCAAGGCCATTCTGCTCTACATCGAATCGATCCAGGAACGCCGCGACTTCATGCAAGCCGCCCGCGCCGCCGCCCGCAACAAACCCTTGCTGCTGATCAAGGCGACCCGGGAAAGATCGGCTCCCATTGGCGCCTTCCTGTCAGAGGCGCTGGCCTCGCCCGACGATGTTTTCGACGCCGTCTGCCGCCGCGCCGGTGCGCTGCGGGTGCAAACCCTCGACGAGCTGTTCGGCATGGTGGAAACCCTGGCCCGCTCGAAGCAAATCAAGGGAGAGCGCCTCGGCGTGCTTTCCAACGGCGGCGGCACCGCGATGATGGCCATCGCCGAATTGGAATCCGGCGACGGCGGCGAAGCGGCCCCATTATCGGATGCCACCCTGGCCAAACTTGCCAAAGTCATGCCCGCCGGCAGAACCGCCGGCAATCCGGTCGAACTCGGCATGGACGCGGGCGCGGAACAATATGCCGCCTCGCTCAAATTGCTACTGAACTCCCCCGAAGTGGACGGCGTTCTGGTCATTCATGCGCCCAGCGCCCTGGCCGATGGCGCCGAAGTGGCGCAGGCGGTGGTTGCCACGCAGCGGAGTTGCCGTGGCGCGGTGATGGCCTGCTGGATCGGCGGCGACACCGCCGAACCCGCGCGGCGCGTGTTCGCCGAAGCCGGACTGCCGGGCTATAGCTCGATCGGCGAAGCCGTCCGCGGCTTTCGCTATCAAATTCACCATCGGCGCAACCAGGCGATGTTGCTGGAAACACCGCCCGCCGACCCAGGCGGTTTTCACCCCGACCGCGATACCGCCCGCAACATCATCGAGCGCGCCCTGGCCGGCCCCGGCAATATACTCACCGATCCCGACACAAGAGCACTGCTGGCCGCCTACGGCATCCCGGTGGTCGAGACTGCGCTGACAGATTCCGGCGACGCCGCCGCGAGTGCCGCCGAACGGATCGGCTTCCCGGTGGCTTTAACCGTCTCCTCGCCGGATATCCCACGCAAATGGGATGTCGGCGGCGTGGCGCTCAATCTTGAAAATGCCGAAGCGGTCCGCGCCGCGGCCGACGGCATCCTGCGGCGCGTGCGCAGAAACTGTCCGAACG
>JAJZHU010000307.1 GCA_021798375.1 Pseudomonadota bacterium
CGCGGGCGCGCAAATCCATCAGCGCACTATTCAGCAAAATTGCGCTGCAATCATCCATCACGCCGACCATCCGGTACCCCTTGTACTGTTGGAGCAGCGCGCGAAGGGCGACGGGGTTGAAAATGATCGGACGGTCCAGCGCCAATTCCTTGGGCCGGGCAAGACCGTGAGCATCTAGCGCATCATGCAAACCAGCGACGACAGTCTGATCGCCTTGTGTCCGGAGCAACAGCACCGGACGGACGGCCTCGGCCCTGGCTTCGGCCGAACCAGGCAGACCGGCGGCCAGGGCACCAACTCCCACAGCAGTGAGCGCGATAAAATTACGGCGCAGCATGTGTGTATCCCCCATTATTCGTTCAAAAACATCCAATTCGCTAAATCGTGATGCCGGACTTGCCGGGAGCCAGGATTCCGTTCGGATCAAGCGCGCGCTTGATCTTTTTATTGACGGAACGCTGTGCCGGACCGTAGATCTCGGCCACTTGTTCCATGTTGGCCGTGCCGGTACGATAGACGGCGTAACCGGCCTTGCCAAATTCAGCGATCAGTTCCCGGAAGCACAAATAGGCATTCCTGGTGTCCACCGCATCGCTTCTATCGAACAACAGATCGATGATGTGGTGCAATTCTCGCACGCCCACAACATAGCCGCACACATAATCGAAACCATATTTAGACAGAATCGCCCTGGCCATGGCGGTTTGTTTCGATGTTTCCTCGCCTTTGGCGGGGGCCACCGGCGCGAACCACATTGAACCACCGCCAGCGCCACGGAAATTATAGATGCCGAATTCTTCGAGCGACATCTGGCCCGACATCATCGCAACCGGGCGCGCGAATAATTTTTTATTCATGTTGGGATCGTCGGCAGTCTCAACGACGCCACCAATGCCCTCGAACGCGGCGGTTACGATCTTCCAGTTGACGTCGATCTGTTCTTGGATGCCGCCATACAGTGCTGCGTAAATATTCCACACGCCCAGGCCCAGCTTCTTGGCTTCACGGGCAACCACCTCGTCGGGGATCGAACCGGGGCCGCTGTAAATATCATGACGTTTGTTGACCATCGCCACTTCGTAGAGTGCGCTTTGGATGATGCCGCCGCCGGGCACCAAGCCACCCATGCGCAAACCCCGCATCAGATCGACGATCTTGCCAATGTCGTCGAGATTGGCGAAACGAACCGCGAAGGGCTTGTAGATCGGCGGCTTGGGCATCAGCCAGAAGCCCATTTTGGTCACGACGCCGAAATTGGATTGGGTAAAGATGCCGTCGAGGTACGGACCATAACCCCATTTAAAACACTGCCAACTGGTGGAACCGGCAACGCCGCCCATGCCGGTGCGCAGTATCTCGCCATCGGCCATTACAACTTCCATGCCGCACTGCATCATGAAATGATCGCCGTAAGCGGTGTAGCCCGCGCCGCGTTCGAGAATATTGCCGGTCGGCCCTACGATCGCCGAGGGAGACGGCGGATCGACCCACAGATTATAGCCTTTTTCGTTGATGTGATCGAGCAACTGTTGATAAGTCACGCCGGGTTCGACGAGGGCGGTGCAAAGCACCGGGTCCACCTCGATAATCTTATTCATCCGGCGCAAATCGAGCACCATTTGTCCGCGTGTGGCGGGGGCGGCCGAGCCATAGCCGAAATTCTTGCCGGTCGAGATCGTCCAGACAGGAATTTTGTATTTATTGCAGACCTTGAGAATGGCCTGAATTTCCTCGACCGAGGTCGGCATGAGCGCGCCCGATGGAGCGACAGTCATTTCATCGATCGGCAACATGATCTTGCGGTAAGACACGGTCTCGTCGAGACCGACGAGCACGTTATCATCGCCCAGGATCTTGCGATATTCCTTGAGCGCCTCATCGAATGACTCAGAGGATACGCCCTCTGGCAGCACTGTGTAGGCCATGTTTACGCCCCTTGTTATCCAAACGTCCCAAACCAAGCCGTCTGCACGGAAATATTTTCGATCCCACGCGACAGGCGGTGTTCGCCGTCTATTTGTTTTGAACTATTTCGCCGCTGGCGCCGAAGCCGCTGGCGCAGGTGAATTTTCGATCCAGTCGCCCAGCTTCGCCAATTCGGCATTCGAAATCTCGGACGGGCGGAAAGATGGCATGGCGTGTTTGCCTGCCCGCACCGTAGCCTGGACGTATGCCGACGGCAAAGCGCGCCCGAACAGGACCGGGCCAACATGAGTGTCGTGGCAGTAGTGGCAAACCTTGGCGTATATTTCTTGCGGGGCGCGCCACTGACCGGCGGATTGGGCACTTGCGCGCCCCCCCGGCAATGCGCCGGCCGCGAGGAAAAAACCGAGAGTTATTACACGTCGCATCATCATCCCATCCATTTCATATCGCAGCCGTTATTTGACCCGAGCGGATAAATTCGCGCCTTGCAAGCAAGGTCACAATGCCGTCATGCCACCATCGACCAGCAGCGAATGCCCAACCACAAATGACGCATCGTCGGAGGCCAGGAACAAGACGACACGGCCCATTTCTTCGGGCTGCGCGTAACGGCCGATGGGATGTTGCGAATTGAGCAGTTCGACGATCTTGGGGTCTTTGGTCCATTCGGCGAGCATCGGCGTCGCCGTGGCGGCCGGCGACACACAATTGATGCGGACACCCTTGGAAGCATATTCGACAGCCGCCACGCGCGTAAGGCCGACCACGCCATGCTTGGAGCCGATATAGGCACCAATGCCCGCCGCCGCCACATGACCGCCCACCGACGCGGTGTTGATGATCGCGCCGCCGCCTTGCGCCACCATCACCGGGATCTCGTGCTTGAGACACAAGAACACGCCCTTCATATTGACATCGACGATGCGATCGTAGGTTTCTTCGCTGATATCGGCCAGCGGGATGCCGGGAACGCTGACGCCGGCGTTGTTGAACGCGACATCGAGGCGGCCGTATGCGGCCAGTGTTTGATCGACCATCGATTTGACAGACGCACTGTTGGTGACATCGACCTGAACGAAACGCGCCTCGCCGCCCGCCGCTTTGACCTGCGCCACGGTTTCGGCGCCAGTTTGCTCGGTGTAATCGGCCACGACGACCTTGGCGCCTTCGGCTGCGAACAGCAATGAAGTGGCGCGGCCAATGCCGCCGCCGCCACCTGTTACGATCACAACTTTATTCTTGAACCGCTGGCTCACGCACATTCCCCCGACACGATTGGCATTCATAGCTCTAAGGCATATTTGTTGGTTGATGGTATGGACCGGCAAGAGGGCGGTATCCTGTCCGGAAGATAGGGCGGCGCCCGCACATTGCCATTCCG
>JAJZHU010000308.1 GCA_021798375.1 Pseudomonadota bacterium
ACATGGGCCACGTTCGCAACTACACGCTGGGCGATGTGGTAGCGCGTTACAAACGAGCCCGTGGCTTCGATGTGCTGCATCCAATGGGTTGGGATGCATTTGGTTTGCCCGCCGAAAATGCCGCCCGCGAGCGTGGCACCCATCCCGCGGCCTGGACGCGCCAAAACATCGAAATCATGCGTGGCGAATTGCAACGTATGGGTTTGTCGCTGGACTGGTCACGCGAATTTGCCACCTGCGACCCCAGCTATTATGGTTTGCAACAATCATTGTTCCTCGATTTCCTAAAAGCCGGCCTGGTTGATCGCCGCGAGGCCTGGGTAAATTGGGATCCGATCGATCACACCGTTCTGGCCAATGAACAAGTCATCGACGGCCGTGGTTGGCGTTCGGGCGCATTGGTGGAAAAAAAGAAGCTTTCGCAATGGTTTTTGCGTATCACCGATTTCGCGCAAGAATTGCTCGATGGTCTCGACTCGCTCGATCGCTGGCCCTCCCGCGTGCGTCAGATGCAGGCCAATTGGATCGGCCGCAGCGAAGGCGCCGAGTTGAATTTTGCTCTCACTGAACCTTTCGCCAATATCTCCTCGCTGCCGGTCTACACCACACGACCTGATACATTGTTCGGCATGTCGTTTCTTGCCATCGCCGCGGAACATGGGCTCGCTGCGGCATTGGCCGAAACCAATCCCGCAATTGCCGCCTTCATCGCCGAATGCCAACGCATGGGCACCAGTGAAGTCGCCGTGGAGACCGCCGAAAAGCGCGGCATTGACACAGGGTTGCGGGTCAAACACCCATTCATCGAAAATGCGACCTATCCGATTTGGATCGCCAATTTCGTATTGATGGATTACGGCACAGGCGCCATTTTTGGTTGCCCTTCGGGCGATCAACGTGATCTCGAATTCGCCCGCGCCTACGATCTCTCCGTCATCCCCGTGGTGTTGCCCGCAGGCGAGACCGAAGCCGATTTCAAAATCGGTAAACGTGCCCATGATGGCGCCGGCACGATGATCAATTCCGATTTTCTCAATGGCCTAACCCCAGAGGAAGCCAAAAAGCGCGCCATCGCCCGACTGGAAAAATTGGACATCGGCAGGGGCGTGGTAAATTGGCGTCTGCGTGACTGGGGCGTCAGCCGCCAACGTTACTGGGGCTGCCCCATCCCCATCATCCACTGTGATGACTGCGGCGCCGTGCCGGTACCGGTCGCCGACTTACCAGTCTTGTTGCCCGATGATGTAACCTTCGATCGCCCCGGCAATCCACTGGATCATCACCCCACATGGAAACACGTCAATTGCCCCAATTGCGGCAAATCGGCCCGGCGCGAAACCGATACTTTTGATACATTCGTTGATAGCAGTTGGTATTTCTCCCGCTTTTGTGCGCCCCAAGCCATCCAACCGATAGATCGCGCCGCCACAGATCGCTGGTTGCCCGTCGATCAATACATCGGCGGCATTGAACACGCGATTTTACATCTGCTCTATTCGCGCTTTTTCACCAAAGCCTTGGCAAAGATCGGCCATCTGGGCGTCACCGAACCCTTCAAGGGCCTGTTCACGCAAGGCATCGTGACTCATGAAAGTTACAAGGGCGAAGACGGTCGTTGGCTTTACCCCGACGAGGTCATTCGCGACGATGCCGGGCAACCGCGTCATCATACGACGGGTGAACTCGTCACGATCTTGCGCCCCGAGAAAATGTCCAAATCACGCCGCAATACGGTCGATCCAGGCGCCATTATCGGTGCTTACGGAGCTGATACAGCGCGCTGGTTCATCCTTTCAGACAATCCGCCCGACCGCGACATGGAATGGACCGAATCCGGCGTGGCCGGTGCATACCGCTTCACCCAGCGGTTGTATCGATTGGTTGCCAATATTGCAGACCGCTCCAAAGCCGTTGCCGCCGAATCGAATGCCGCGCTTGCCTTGCGCCAAACGACCCATCGCACCATCGCCGTTGTCACCGAGGCCTTGGAAAGCTTTAGTTTCAACACCGCTGTGGCACGGATTTATGAGTTCGCCAACGCATTGAGCGAGGCGGAAAAATCCGCCGAGGCTGCCGGCATGGATCACGCACGCTTTGAAGCCGCCTCCGCTCTGGCGCGTTTGATCGCACCCATGATGCCGCACTTGGCCGAAGAAATGAACGCTCTATTGGATATTTCAGCGCCTTTGGTGGTGGCGCAAAACTGGCCAGAAGCCGATCCCGCGTTGGTTGCGGTGTCCTCGGTAATCATCGCCGTTCAAATCATGGGCAAGTTGCGCGCCACGATTACCATGCCGCCTGATTCCGCGGCCGAAGATGTATTGCGGGCCGCCGAGTCCGAGCCCAATATCCAACGCCTGCTGGAAGGCAAGCGTATCGTCAAACGCATTCACGTTCCCAACCGTATCGTTAATTTGGTTACAGCAGGTTGAACATGCATATCTCCAAATTAACCAGAATCCTCTGTTTGGCGATGGCCCTTGTGCCGCTCAATGCATGTGGATTTAAGCCGCTTTATGGCAATTACAGTCAAACCCAGGCCAAGCTGGCGGGTATTAACGTAAATCTCATTCCAGACCGCACTGGGCAGTTGCTGCGGCAAGAATTGCAACGTCGTTTACTCGGTACTTCGCCTGGTGCCGTCCGATATAATTTGGATGTCGCGTTGACTTTGCACACCGATGTTGCCGGCATCTTGGCCAGCAACTCTGTTGCTACGCGCCAACGGCTTTCGGCCGATGCAAGTTGGACGCTGCATGATGCAGCCGATCCGAAAATTACCGTGGCCAGCGGTACGGCCAATGCGTCCGATGCCGAAAATATCCTCAATCAACAATATTTCGCGGCCGATATGGAAACAGACGCTGTCAATGGGCGTTTGATGGAGATGTTGGCTGATCAAATTACCGCCCAACTTGCCGCAAAAATCAGCAACAAATGAAACTCGACGCGCGTCGCACCGCTGTTGTTTTACGCGATCCGGGTGAATTTCGTGCGGTCCTGCTTTACGGTGAAGATGCTGGATTAATCCGAGAGCGTGGCGATCAAATCACCAAATCAATCATTGGCAGCCTTGATGATCCATTTCGTCTTGCCATATTGGAACAAGCCGAACATCTTCGTTTGTCCGAAGAAGCCACTGCTTTGTCGCTCACTGGCGGCACTCGTGTCGTAAGGGTACGTGATGGCGGGGATAATTTAACCATAGCAATCGCCCAATTACTCGACGCCAAGAAATCAAGTCTGTTGGTGATCGAAGCCCCCGATCTGAATTCACGCTCC
>JAJZHU010000030.1 GCA_021798375.1 Pseudomonadota bacterium
TCGTGGCAGTGGATATAGCATGACAAGTTACCGTAATCATTTCGACTCCCATTGTGGCATGGAAGTCGTGCTGGCCGATGGCGAAATTCTGCGAACCGGCATGGGTGCCCTGCCAGGCGCCAAAACCTGGCAGCAGTATAAAACCGGCTTCGGTCCGTGGGTGGATGGCATTTTCTCACAGTCAAATTTCGGCATTGTGACGAAAATGGGATTTTGGCTGATGCCGGAACCCGAGGCCTATCTGCGCGGCGAAGTATTCGTGCCTCGTTATCAAGATATGATTCAGCTTATTGAAAAGCTGAATCTGATTGAAAACGGGCGTATCTGTGGCGGCATGATGGATTTATACAGCCCGTTGTTGGGGGCGCCAAGTCCGTTCGAATTACAAGATTGGCTTGAGGAAGGTCTACCGTCCCGTGACCCGGAACTCGTCTCCCTGATCGCCGCGTCTGAAATCGGCTACTCCCAAGAACTGGAAGAATACGCTCTGCGGAAATCTGTTCCCTACTGGGCGTGCAGTCTGAAATTCTATGGCTCGCCACGTATTGTGGAAGCGCAATGGGAAACTGTGAAGGAAATTTTTACGGATATTCCGGGCGCGACTTTTGTCCAAGGGGATTTCATTCGTCTCCCGCTGACTGAAGAACAAAAGAATAGAATCCACCTGCCCGACTTCAGCATTCCCAGCCTACGACAATTCTCCCTGGGTGCACGTTCCCCCTTCAACGCACATCCCAATCAAGGGCACATGTGGTTTTCACCCATCATACCGCGTACCGGCGAAGCAGTTTTCGAGGCCAATCGCGTGCTCATGCAGGCGGCAAAAGACCTGGATTTACCTATGGTAGGATCGTTCGTTCTACCGAGCCTATTTTGGGAGCGATCCTTGATTTGGATTATCGGCGTTCCTGTAATGGAGGACGCCGCGGTAAATCGGAAAAATCGGGAATCTATCAAGAAGCTAATCCGGATAGCAGCCGATCATGGCTGGGGCGAATATCGTACTGCACCTGTTTATCAGGATGCCGTTTCGGATGCGTATTCATTTAACAATCACATTTTACGGCGCTTTAACGAAACGCTGAAGGATGCGGTAGACCCAAATGGCATCTTATCTGCCGGCCGCTATGGCATTTGGCCCCGCCATTTGCGAAAGGACTTAACACAATGAAAAAACTAGGACTAATATTGGGGATTCTACTGTTGTCGACAGGAGCAGCCCTGGCGGCCGACTCAGCGCATTTTCGTGGCCATCAAATTTTTGAAAAATGGTGCGCCCCCTGTCACGGAACGGGGCCTGGCAAACCCGGAACAATCGCATTACAGACGAAATATCAGGGTAAGTTTCCCGCACTCCTGGAAGAGCGTACAGATCTTACCCCCGATATTGTAGTTTATTTTGTCAGGCACGGCGTATCGATTATGCCATTTTTCAGAAAAACGGATATTACCGATGCGGACTTAACCGATCTGGCCGCTTATCTGGCCAATAACCACGCACCCTCGAAATAGGGCGGACACTGCTGACTTATCTGCCTCCCAAACAGGGTGATCAGCTATATCCAATTGCTGCTTATATTATCGATAATTCATGGTCAAAATGAGTGGCAAACGCAGGAGCGCATTCGGCTGGACAGGGAGCGAAATATGGTACCGAGAACACGGCAGCTCATTCTATTGACTAGCTATTTCATTGACTTATGGTTATTCGCGATTCCAGTCAGGCGAACATTGCTCAAATGCCAACTCGCCCTGAATCAGAACATATTTGTCTGGTTCAACTAGTTATGAGGCGATTACTCAGATCCCCGAACACATCGGCAGCCTTTGTGTTACAATATTCAGCTTGATACACAATTTTACCATCTCTCACTATGACGAGGAAATGATATATATTTTCATATTTTCCGCCGTTGACCAACTCCACCGATGCCGTCATTTCGACAGCCACGCGCTCCCCCTCACAGGTCGTGCCGACAATTTCCGTTTTGAAAGGGCCTGCCATTAAGGTCCAGACATACTGTAAGAGATCCTTCAGTCCCTCTCTATCTAACCTAGTTCCGTCCGGCCCTCGGAACACAACATCATCGGAAGTTAGGGCAAATGCCTCATCGAGCCGTCGTAGCGAAATCAAGTCGTTAAAGCGCAATGCAATTTCTTTGTTCGCCGACATCATACGCCTCTTGGTAAACCAATTATATGTTGCAATTCATCACAATCTAAATCCAGCAACACCACATGGCTATTACCTGATAAAATAGCCTTTGGCCGCTCATCTATCAAAGCCCCCTGGCTTCACAGTGACCCACCGAGGACACTACAAATCCAACGAGCCCTATTTCGATTATTGTTACTTGGGTGCCATACGCAATAGTGCTTCTTCAATTACCGCCATAATGATTTTATATAGCAGACCTTAACGAGGGCAATTTCATATTTTGTATTTATCTAAATTTCATTGCTGAATGCCGGCGACACCATGTCCGAAAAAAGTCGCACATCAACCACCGAAGTTGCGAAAATTAATATCATTGCCGTTTCCAAGATGACAAAATGCGGTTATTTTAGCAATAAATAATGCGAACCACCTGCCTATCTGAAAAACGTTAAGAAATATAAGTTTGGAGCATACGATGAAATATCTCGTCACCGGGGCGTCAGGTCACTTTGCAACGAGTGCCATTTATATGATGCTGGCAAAAATCGCAGCCAACGATATGATTCTAATGTCGCGCTCGCCGGCTAAATTGGCTGAGTTCGAGAAACTTGGTTGCACGGTGCGTTATGGCGATTACGAAAAGCCAGACAGTGTCGAATCGGCGGCGCAAGGCGCTGAGAAGATGCTGATGATCAGCGGCCATATGGTCGGCTATCGCATCCCGCAGCACAGTAACGCCATCGACGCGGCAATGCGGGCGGGCGTAAAGCACATTGTTTACACCTCCTATTATGGCTCGACGGCGGAAAACACCGCTCTGATCTGCCGGGATCATTATGGTACTGAACAGAAACTGATCGCCAGTGGGGTGACCTGGACCGCGATGCGCGACGGATTTTATACCGATACGATCGTTAACGCCGCGATGCCATTGGCGTTGCGCACGGGTCGTTGGGTACACTGCGCCGGAGACGGCAGGATGAGTTTTGTCGACCGCGACGATTGTGTGGCCAGCGCCGCGGCGGTGATGTTGAGCGAAGGGCATGAAAATCGCGTCTATAACATCACCGGCACCGAGCTTTGGTCGTTTGCCGACGTGGCCGCGCTTACCACCGAGATTACCGGCAAACCCATTCAGACGAACGATGTGACCGACGTCGAATTGTACGCTTATTTACGTTCCCTTGGCATTCCGGCGGAAGCGATAAAAGAATTCAATATCGGCGGATTCGCTTCGAGTTGCGACGATATCGTATCTTGCGATCGGGCAATACGCGACAACATGTTTGCGATTACATCTGACGATATTCGCTTGCTCACCGGTCGCGAGGCCAAGTCGCTGAGAACTTTCGCGAAGGAGCACGCAGATTTTCTGAGGGCTGTTGCCGCGGGGAGCAATGCAGAAAAATGAAGTGCATGATCTTCTTATTGTTAATAATATAGCGGATATATATAAATCATCTGCCAATATATATACACAACTATGTATTTTATTATGCCACAGTTATATAACACTTTCACAGGTGTGGAAGATTCAGCCTGTTCAACGCAAATTTATTACGTTTTGATTGCTTCTTATTACTTTTCGAGTTCACGGGGTGTAGAAATTTAAGAATGTCTGAGGAGCATCATGAAGAGATCCACAACTTTGCAGTGCTCTGTCGCAACCATTGCGGTCGCCGGCACAATTTTCAACGCCTATGCAGCCGATGTGAACGGGGTATCCAGCCGGGTAGAATAAATCGTCATCACTGCGCAAAAATGGTCGTAGAATCTTCAGCGTGTGCCGATTGCCATCACTGCATTTACCGCCAAGGCACTCCAAGACAAAGGTATCACCGACATTCACCATATGGGTAATCTAACACTCAACGTAAACCTCGATTCCAGCTCGCCCTTCTCGGGTTCGTCATCAGTAATTTCTGCCTCGATTCGCGGTATAGGCCAGGATGATTTCGCCTTTAACTTCGACCCAGGCGTCGGCGTCTATATCGACGGGGTTTATCTGGCGCGCACCGTGGGCGCCAACCAGAAACTTCTCGACGTGGCGTGGGTGGAAGTGTTGAAAGGTCCGCAGGGCACATTGTTCGGTCGCAACACGATCGGTGGTGCGATCAGCGTGATCACGCGCGATCCAGGCAATGTGTTTACCGGCACCCTACAAGGTACCACCGGCAGCTATGTCCGGCGCGATTTCGCCGCCAGCTTCGATGTGCCGCTGACCGATGAGACCACTTCGAGCATCACTGTTTCGTCATTGCAACACGATGGCTATCAAGAACGCATTCACCTTCCCGGGTGCGGGGGCTTATACGGTCGATGCACCTAACACCTTTGTCAGCGGTCTGGCGGCCAGCAGCGATGGCAACACGCAGGGCGGCCAGAATCAACAGGTCATTCGCACCAAATTCGTGTGGCGTCCGCGCAACGACATTAAAGTAATTCTAACATTACAGTTGTGATTTATGGCTGAAGTGAGATTTTTGTGCCGCGACCTGCTGGAAATTGTGGCGGGTCGCTATGACGCGCGTTCGATCATCGTGACCAGCCAAGTGCCGATCGACCGCCGGCATGAAATCATCGGCGATCCCACCATCGCCGATGCCATTCTCGATCGCCTGGTCCACAACCTCTACCGCATCGAACTGCGCGGCGAGAGCATGCTCTTGCCGCGCAGATTGATGCGGGCGATTTGCTTGAGCACCCTGGCATATCGCCCGGCTGTCCGCGCCAGGGCCAGGGATTGCGTCATCGACCTGAACCCAAGAAAGTAATCAGCGCAGTGGCTGCTTCGATCCTGGCTGCCGTCTATCACATGTTCCGCGACGGCACTTTCTACCAGGATCTTGGCCCCGACCACTTCCGTCGGGCAACGCCCGAGGATCAGGCCAACCATTTCGTCCGACAAATCGCAAAGCTCGGCTTCACCTACTCGCTCGCACCGATCTCACCACAGAAGGTTTCTGTTTAGCGCCCAGGCGGGACCACTTCTCCGTTGCCGTTGGCACCCTCCAAGGCAGAGGCGATCCGGTCGGCGATGGACGCGGCAGCCGCCTTGATCGGGTCGAGCACGAAATGGGCATACCTCTCGGTCGTGGCTACTTGTGAATGGCCGAGTAGCTTGCCAATTACGAGCAGGCTGTCCCCGCCGGCGGCACCGATGCTCGCAAAGCAATGCCTGAGATCATGCAACCGCACGTTGGGCAGGACCGCATTGAACATCTTCGACAGAACCGCGAGCACGTGGTTTGCTTGGGATGGCGCGTCACGGCATGCCTGATGCAACCGGGAAATGTCGGCACGCGTCACGTCGGCGACCTTCTTCTTTCCGACCGCGGGCAGAATGATTCGGTCAAGGAGTCGCTGGTACTCGGCCACGGTCCGCTCCATGCGTTGCGGCGAGCTCCGACCGGCACCGGCCCGGTAAATCACGAGATAGGTCTTGGCACCCCCCGGACAGACACGCACATCGAAGCCGGCCAGAGCGTCATCCCAGAGGGTAGTCTCTCCGCTTGATTGGAGCAGGGAGGCTATCTACTGCTCGCTTGGTGATCCGCCCGCGCATGGTGCTACTCCGTGGCAATTGCCATACTGACTGAAAAGCTGCTGTGTTGCCCGGCCTGATTTTGGGTAACACCTGGGTAGCACGAAAGGGGCAACCTGCGGCAACTCAGGAAAACAAGATGCTAGAAAAAACCTAGAAAAATCAAGCTTTATGGGGCGTGCGGCAACAACAGGCAACCAGGAACGTCAAGCTCTTAATCAGTGGGCCGTAGGTTCGAATCCTACTGCGCCCACCATCCTGTAGGGCTTCCCTTAGAGCACGTTCGGATCACGTTGAACCATATACGTGCGACGAACGTGCTCTAACTTTTTGTTTTTACGCATGATTCACGCCTACGTGTTATTCAACCTGCGGCGATCATGCTCTAATGGGGTACACGAAATTAGGGCGACTACACGAAATTGGGCCGCCCGCGAGGGTGGCCCAATTCGGTCTTGGGTAACCGATTGGGTAACAGGCGATTCGCCTTAAACCGCCCCGCCGATGCTCCCGCGTCCGATCCCATGATACACGAACCCCGCTGCGCGCATCTGCGCGGGGTCATAGATATTGCGCAGATCCATCAACAAATGCCCGCGCATCAGCCCGGCGAGGCGTGCCGGCGAGATGGCGCGGAATTCGTTCCATTCGGTCAGCACCACCAGAATATCCGCCCCGGTGGCGGCCTCCAGCGCGTCGGTGAAATATTGCACGTTCGCGGGCAACAGCGGGCGGGCCTGGTCGATGCCCACCGGATCGCAGGCGCGGACGGTGGCGCCCGCTTCAATCAGCCGATGCACCATCGGGATCGAGGGCGCATCGCGCATATCGTCGGTTTCGGGTTTGAAGGTAAGGCCGAAAATGGCCACGGTCGCCCCATGCACGCTGCCGCCGTGGGCGGCGACCACCCGCTTGGCCATCGATGATTTGCGGGCATCGTTCACCGTCACCACCGCCTCGATCAAACGTGAAGGCGCGCCGGCGTCTTGCGCGATGCGCACCAAGGCCAGCGTATCCTTGGGAAAACACGAGCCGCCAAACCCCGGCCCGGCGTGCAGAAATTTACGCCCGATGCGGCCATCCAGCCCGATGCCCTTGGCCACATCATGCACGTCGGCGCCCAATTTCTCGCATAGATCGGCCATTTCATTGATGAAGGTGATCTTGGCGGCGAGGAATGAATTGGCGGCGTATTTGGTCAACTCGGCGGTTTCCAGCGAGGTGAACAGGATCGGCGTTTCGATCAGAAACAGCGGACGGTACAGCCGGCGCATCACCTCCTGCGCCCGCGCCGAGGCCGTGCCAATGATCACCCGGTCGGGGCGCATGAAATCGCCGATCGCACTGCCTTCACGCAAAAATTCGGGGTTGGAAGCCACATCGAATTCCAGATCGGGCCGGACGGCGCGCATGATTTCGGCAATGCGCCGCCCGGTGCCCACCGGAACCGTCGATTTGGTGACGATCACCGTGTAATCGGTGAGAGATTTCGCGACCTGCTCCGCCGCCGCATAAACATAGGCCAGATCGGCATGACCATCGCCGCGCCGCGTGGGCGTGCCGACCGCGATAAACACCGCCTCGGCCCCAGCCACCGCCGCCGCCAGATCATTGCCGAACCCCAACCGCCCGGCCTTCACATTGTCGGCCACCAGATGATCCAGGCCAGGCTCGTAAATGGGAATCCCACCCGCCAGCAAGGCATCGAGCTTGGCCGGATCGGTCTCGACCACCGCCACATCCACCCCGAATTCGGCAAAACAAGCGGCCGAAACCAACCCCACATAACCGCCGCCGATCATTGCAATGCGCATGAGGAGATCTTTCGTGTTATCCCTGTTGGGTGGGGAAGGACAGAATAAAGGGAAGAATCTTCTTTTTTGAAAAAAAGAAGCAAAAAACTTTTGTTAATTTTGGGCCTTGCGATGGCGTGTTTTTGCTTATTTTATTTTTTACCGAACACATGCCCCGCGCCAGGAAACACCCGCGCCCGCACGTCCTTGGCATACTGCTCCGCCGCGTCGCCGATCGCTTCGCCCAGTTCGGCGTAACGCTTTACGAATTTGGGGGTGAAATCGCTGAAAATGCCCAGTATATCGTCGGATACCAGCACCTGGCCGTCGCAACCGGCGGAGGCGCCGATGCCGATGGTGGGGATGGGCACCAGGTCGGTGATGGCGCGAGCGAGCGGTTCAAAGGTTTTTTCGATCACCACGGCAAACGCCCCGGCTTCGGACACCGCCTTGGCGTCGGCCATCAGCCGGGCGGCGTCCGCGTCCGCACGTCCCGCCACCGGATAGCCGCCCACGGCGTTGGTGGTTTGCGGCATCAGGCCGATATGGGCGCACACGGGAATGCCGCGTTCGACCAGAAAGCTGATGGTCGGGGCCATTTCCTCGCCGCCTTCCAACTTCACCGAGCAAGCGCCGGTTTCGGACAGCACGCGGGCGGCGCTGCGGAAGGCCTGGGCGGGGCTTTCCTGATAGGAACCGAACGGCAGATCGACCACCACGGCGGCGTGCGATGATCCGCGCACCACGGCGGCGCCATGGGCGATCATCATGTCGAGCGTGACCGGCAAGGTGCTGGAAAAGCCGTAAATGACCATGCCGACCGAATCGCCGACCAATAACAGATCGCAATGCGGATCGAGCAGCTTGGCGATGGGTGCGCTATAGGCGGTGAGCGACACAATCGGCACGCCGCCCTTGCGCGCCCGCAATTGCGGCACCGTGATACGTGAGGCTGTCGGCGGAGTGATACTCAAAACGACTTATCTCCTCGTTCTAGAGCACGTTCGGATCACGTTGAACCATACACGTGCGGCGAACGTGCTCTAGCTTTTTGTTTTTACGCATGATTCACGCCTACGTGTTATTCAACCTGCGGCGATCATGCTCTAAAGTCACAATTTTGCGTCTTTTACTCGGCTTCCAATCTGCCGTGGCAGTGCTTGTATTTCAGGCCCGATCCGCACGGGCAGGGAGCGTTGCGGGAAATCGGCGCATGATCTTCCACTTGTACGGGAGGCGACGGCTCGCTGAGTTGGAAGGTGGCGTTGGGGATTTCCGATGGGCTGATTTCCACGCGCGAGATCAGGCTGGTCACGCGCTCCTTCAGATCGTCCAACATGGCGTTGAACAAAGTGAAAGCCTCGCTTTTATATTCGTTCAGCGGGTCGCGCTGGCCATAGGCGCGCAGGCCGATGCCTTGGCGCAGATGATCCAGGTGCAGCAGGTGCTCTTTCCACACCGCGTCCAGCAATTGCAGCAACATGCTTTTTTCGACGTAGCGCATCAGATCCGGGCCGAAATTGGCGGCCTTCGACGCCATCAACGCATCGGTGGCGTTTTCCAACCGTTCGCGCAGGCCCTTCTCGTCGATGCCTTCCTCGGCCGCCCATGCGGCGATGGGCGTGTCCATATGGAACACGCGCAGCACTTCGCTTTGCAGGCCATCGGCATCCCATTGTTCGGCGTAAGCTTTGGCGGGGATGTGCTTGGTGATCAGGCCATCGATCACATCGGCGCGCATGTCTTTCAGCATATCGGAAACATCGGCCGCGGCCATGAATTCGCGGCGCTGCGCATAGACCTCGCGGCGCTGGTCGTTCATCACGTCGTCGTATTTCAGCAAATTCTTGCGCGTGTCGAAATTGCGCGCTTCGACCTTTTTCTGAGCCTTTTCAAGCGCCTTGTTGATCCAGGGATGAACGATCGCCTCGCCTTCCTTCAGCCCCAGTTTTTGCAGCATCCCGCCCATGCGGTCGGAACCGAAGATGCGCATCAGATCGTCGTCGAGCGACAGGAAGAAGCGGCTGGCGCCCGGATCGCCCTGGCGGCCCGAACGGCCACGCAATTGGTTGTCGATGCGGCGGCTTTCGTGGCGTTCGGTGCCGATCACAAACAGGCCGCCGGCGGCCTTGACGATTTCGTGCCCGGCGGCGATTTCGGCGCGCACTTCGGCGGCGCGTTTGTCCGCCGCCGCGCCTTCAAGCCCGGCCAATTCGCGTTTTAAACGTGCATCCAGATTGCCGCCCAGTTTGATGTCGGTGCCGCGACCGGCCATGTTGGTGGCGATGGTGACAACGCCGGGGGCGCCAGCATCGGCGATGATTTGGGCTTCCTGTTCGTGGAAGCGGGCGTTCAACACCGCGTGCTTGATCTTTTTCTTGGTCAGGATGCCGGACAGCA
This sequence comes from Pseudomonadota bacterium, assembly GCA_021798375.1. Classification (GTDB taxonomy): domain Bacteria; phylum Pseudomonadota; class Alphaproteobacteria; order Acetobacterales; family Acetobacteraceae; genus JAJZHU01. Next base: position 9,896 of record JAJZHU010000030.1, read on the forward strand.
ACTCGCTTTTTTCGATGCTGGTGGTGCCCACCAACACGGGTTGCTGGCGCGCGCGCAACTCGGCGATCAGCACGGTGATGGCTTCGTATTTTTCTTCCGCCGTGCGGTAAACCTCGTCGTCGCTGTCGAGTCGCACCACCGGCACGTTGGTGGGGATTTCGATCACTTCCAACTTGTAGATTTCGGCGAATTCGTCGGCTTCGGTCAGTGCCGTGCCCGTCATGCCGGACAGTTTGGGAAACAGGCGGAAGTAATTTTGGAACGTGATCGAGGCGAGCGTCTGGTTTTCCGCCTGGATGGTCACGAATTCCTTGGCTTCCAGCGCCTGATGCAGACCCTCGCTGTAACGCCTTCCATCCATCATGCGGCCGGTGAATTCATCGATGATGATCAGCTTGTCGTCGCGCACGATGTAATCGACATCGCGGGCAAACAGCACATGGGCGCGCAGGCTTTGTTGAACGTGATGCACCACCTCGACGTTGATGGCATCGTAAAGATTGCCCTCCGAAATGATGCCGCGTTCCTTCAGCATGTTTTCGACCGTGATCGAGCCTGGCTCGGTCAGCGTTACGGTCTTGAATTTTTCTTCCTTGTCATAGACCGACTCGTCTTTGACCAACTCGCGCACCACGGTATCGACGGCGCGATAAAGCTCGGAACTGTCCTCGGCGGGGCCGGATATGATCAGCGGGGTGCGGGCTTCGTCGATCAGAATGCTGTCGACTTCATCGACGATGGCGTAATGAAAATCGCGCTGGACCATGTCTTCCAGCCGGTATTTCATGTTGTCGCGCAGATAATCAAAGCCGAATTCGTTGTTGGTGCCATAGGTGATGTCGCAGCGATAAGCCGCCCGCCGCTCGTCGTCGGAAAGGCCGTTGACGATCACGCCGGTGGAAAGCCCGAGGAAGCCATAAAGCACGCCCATGCTTTCGGCGTCGCGGGTGGCCAGATAATCATTCACCGTCACCACATGCACGCCCCTGGCGGGCAGGGCATTGAGATACACCGATAGGGTGGCGACCAGGGTCTTGCCTTCGCCGGTTTTCATTTCGGCGATCTTGCCATCGTGCAGCACCATGCCGCCGATCAGCTGTACGTCGAAATGGCGCATTCCCAGGCAGCGTTTCGATGCCTCGCGCACGGTGGCAAATGCCTCGGGCAGCAGCGCATCGAGCTTTTCGCCATTGTCCAGCCGCGCCCGGAATTCGTCGGTTTTGCCGCGCAATTGCGCGTCGGACAGTGCCGCCATGGCGGGTTCCAGCGCATTGATGCGTGGAATGACGCGTTGATAGGCTTTCAACGACCGATCATTGGCGGAGCCGAACAAAGCGCGAGCAAGCGAGGCGAACATGTATCAGTGACTTTCTGAGACCAGGGCAGGTGCATGAGATAGGAGGGAAGCGGCCAGAAGGCAAGGCGGAGGCGGGGCAAAGCGGTCGTTTTGCCGGTTGCGGATGTGGCGCGATCGGCGTCTGGCCGGGTTATTCCGGCAAAGCGCCGATTTTTTGCCGGGCGGGCCGGTGCAGGCTCACCTCGATCCCGATGTTCGCGTCCATGCGCCGGAACGCAATCCCGCCGCCCGCCGCGATCAGCGCCAGCACCCAGAAGGCATGGTGCAGCACCCCCAGCCCCATCGCGCCCGGCGCCCGCTGAAACAGCGCCAGCAAAAAAGCCCCCAGCGCCACACCCAGCGCCGAAAAAGTCAGTTGCAACATCGAAAGCAGTGTCGAAGCCAGATTTTTTTGCGCGTTGGGGATATCGGTATAGACCAAAGTCATCAGGCTGGTCATTTGCATCGATCGTGTGGCCCCCGCCGCCAGCAGCACCGGCGCGATCAGCCACGATGGGGTTGCGGGGCGCAGCATCCCGCAGCCCAGCATGGTGGCCCCCACCAGCAGCCCGTTCACCCACATTACGCGCTGGAAGCCAAAGCGGCGCAGAATAGCGGTGGTGAAGGGCTTGATGCCCAGATTACCGACAAAATAAACCAGCACCCAGACACCCGCCGCCGTGGGCGAAAGGCCAAAGCCGAGCTGAAACAGCAGCGGCAGCAGGAAGGGCGCGGCGGAAAACAGGGCGTAATAAATCACGCCGGGCAGCCAGGCGCAGAAACCAAAGCTTGGGTAACGCAGCACGCCGAGGCTCAGCAGCGGCGCCTGGTGCCGCCGCAAATGCCGCAAAGCCGCAGCGCCGGTCAGCGCGCCAAGCGCCAGCAGGGCCGCCGCCACGCGCCGCTCGCCACCCGGCAGCGACGAGCGTTGGAAACCGGCGATCAAACACACCAGCGCGCCCGAGCACAGCACGAAACCAAGCCAGTCCAGCCGCCGCGGCTCGCCCCGGTGTTGCGGCACAAAAGCGGCCACCAGCCCGGCGAGTACCAGCCCAAGCGGCAGATTGAGCCAGAAATTCCACCGCCAATCGATATGCTGGGTGATAAAACCGCCCAGCACCGGCCCAATGATCGGCGCCGCCAGCGCCGGCCAGACCATCAACGCCACGAAGCGCATCATCTGTTCCTTGCCGGCCATCCGCATCACCACCGCCGTGCCCACCGGCAGCATCAGCGCGCCTCCCGCCCCCTGCGCCAGCCTTGCGGCCACAAACCACGGCAGATCAACCGCCATCCCGCAGCCCACCGAGGCCAGGGTGAAGGCCAGCATCGCCGTAACGATCACCGTGCGCGAGCCGAAGCGATCGGCCAGAAACCCCGAAAGCGGTGAAACCGCCGCCGCCGCCAGCATATAGGCGGTGATACTCAGCGAGAGATCGACGGTGGTAACGGCGAAAGACTGCGCCATGCGGGGCAGCGACGTGTTGATGATCGCCGAATCCAGACTCTGCATGAACATCGCCCCGGCCACGATCAGGGCGGCGGTCTGCGCCCTGGATGCGCTGATGGGGGTAGCGGCCGGTGGGTTATTTGCCTTTGCCAACACCCAATGCCCACAACAGAATGGCCTTCTGCACGTGCAGGCGGTTCTCGGCCTCGTCGAACACCACCGATTGCGGACCGTCGATCACTTCGGCGGTCATTTCCTCGCCGCGATGGGCGGGCAGGCAGTGCATGAAGATGGCGTCGGGCGCGGCCAGGGCCATGAGCTTGGCGGTGACGCGGAAGGGTTCCAGCAGCGCATGTGGGTTGTGATCGGGGTCGTGGGCCATCGAAACCCAGGTATCGGTGATCACGCAACGGGCGCCGGCGACGGCCTTTTCGGGGGTATTGACCAATTCGATCTTGCCGCCCTCACGTTTGGCCCATTCCAGCACCTTGGCGCTGGGGCGCATCGAATCCGGCGTGGCCAGACGCAGCGTGCAA